>CALLZL010000346.1 GCA_937859575.1 uncultured Chloroflexota bacterium | reverse complement strand
GGCTCGGATGGCTCAAGGAGCTGCTGCCCTGCGCCCGCTCCGACGCGATCGACTGGCAGCGCGACGCCCGCCAGATCGCCGCGCTGCTGCGCGAGCAGCGCCAGCTTGAGCAGAGCTCCGACCGCCTGCGCCAGCTGCGCGCTGACCTGACCGCGCTCCAGACAGAGCTCGCCGAGACGCAGAACGAGCGCGAGGCGGCCGGCAGCGCCGCGACGAATCATCGGCGCGACCTCGACGAGTACGCCAGACAGCGCGCCGACGCTGAGATACGCCTCAGCATCTTTCCCGCTGACGAGGTCGCCCGCTACGCGCCCCTGGTTGCCACGCGGGTCAAGGCCCGCGAGCTGACGCTCGGCAACATCCGCGACGCCGAGGACGAGGCCCGCACCTCGTTTCGCAGCGCGTTTAGCGGCGCGCAGAACCGGCTTCACGCGCTGCGCGACAGCCTGGTGCGCCGCATGCTCGACTACAAGAACACCTTCACCTCCGACACCAATGACGTTGATGCCGCAATCGATGCGCTCGACGAGTTCCGCCGCATGCTGGCCACGATCGAGCGCGACGACCTGCCGCGTTACGCCGAGCGCTTCAAGCGCCTGCTCGACGAAAAAGTCGTCGCTGACATCGTGATTTTTAAGAGTGCCCTGGAGAAGCAGGAAGAGGAGATCCGCGACAACATCCGCAACCTCAACCAGTCACTGCGCACGATCGACTACACTCAGTCGACCTATATTCAGCTCAATCACGACCCGAGCCGCGACGCCGAGGTGCGCGAGTTCAAGGTGGCGCTCACGGCGTGTCTGCCGGATGTCGGTCAGCGCAGCAGCGCCGAGACGAACGAGGCCAGCTTCCAGAAGATTCGTAGCTTGATCGAGCGCTTCGAGCACGACGAGCGCTGGACCACGAAGGTGACCGACGTGCGCTTCTGGCTCGATTTCTCGGCCAGCGAGCGCTACAAAGAGGACGGCAGCGAAAAGAGCTATTTCTCCGACTCGTCGGGCAAGTCGGGCGGGCAGAAGGCGAAGCTGGCGTACACCATCCTTGCGTCGGCGATCGCGTACCAGTTCGGCTTGGACACCGACGGCGCGCGGGCGAACTCGTTTCGCTTCGTGGTCGTCGACGAGGCGTTCAGCAAGTCCGACGAGATCAACGCGCGCTACGCGATGGAGCTGTTCAAGCAGCTGAACCTGCAGCTCCTGGTCGTCACGCCGCTGGACAAGACCCACGTCGTGGAGCCGTATATCGCGGCCTGCCACTTTGTGACCAACAGCGACGAAGAGAACGACTCGCGGGTCTACAATCTGACGATCGCGCAGTACCACGAGCGGAAGGCCGCAGCCCAGTCAAACGCGGCGCTGTGATCACGCCGGCCGACATTCGCCAGAAGGCCGAGCGGCTATACCTGCCGATGCTCGGCGCGTGGCTCGCGGGCGCGCCATTCTTCCCGCAAGAGATCGCCTTTCGCAAACCGCAGGCCGCCGACGATTACCTCACCCTGCGCGCCGAGGTGGCCGCACTGCTCGCCGGCTCGAAGGCCGAGCGCGGCCACGGCTACAGTGTGGTGCTGCAGCCGCGTCAGACGCGCAGCTACGGCGCGCAGTCGCTGCCGGCGCGCATCACGATCGACAGCGAGGTCGATCTGCTCTGGCTGGTCAAGAAAGTGGCCGAGGTCGAGCAGTTCAAACACGATGTCGCCGCCATCCGGGCCGCGCTGCCGCAGCTGGAAGCCTGGCTGCGCCAGAGCCCGTCCCAGGTGATTACGCACGCCGGCGCGTGGCCGGGCCTGCTGCACGTGTGCCAGTATTTCCTGGCCCATCCGCGGCCCGCGCGCTACGCCCGCGAGCTGCCGATCCCGGTCCACACCAAATTTATTGAGGAGCACACCGGTATCCTACGGCGGCTGCTCGACGTGCTGCTGGCCCCGGAGCAGATTCTTGCGGGGGAGGCGCTGTTCGAGCGCAGGTACGGCCTGCGCTATGATGAGCCGCTGCTTCGGCTGCGCATCCTCGACCCGGTGCTGCAGTCCGCCCTTAGCCTGCCAATCGCCGACCTGAGCGCGCCGCTCTCGCAGGTGGCGCAGCTCAATCTCGCGCAGCGCCGCTGCCTGGTGGTTGAGAATAAGCTGATCTTCCTGACGCTACCGGCGCTACCCGATACCTTTGCGCTCTTCGGATCGGGCTACGCGATCGCGCTGCTGCGTGACGCGCCCTGGCTTACCGATTGTCCCCTGGCTTACTGGGGCGATCTCGATGCCCACGGCTTCGATATACTGTCGCAGCTGCGCTTGTTTCAACCCACAGCGCGCAGCATTATGATGGACGCGGCGACTCTGGCGGCCTTTGCGGAGTTCGTGGTTGCCGGAAAGCCCTACCCCGCGACTACCTTGCGCGGCCTTGACGACGCCGAGCAGCGCATATTCGCTATGCTGCGCGAGCAGAATCTGCGGCTCGAACAAGAGCGCATCGACTATGCCTATGCCGTGGGCCAGCTTCAAGCGGCGTTTTCGGCCCGGTGAGCCCCGCCCACCCGAGCAAAGCTGCCATCGACGAGCGTTGACATTCCTGCTCCGCTGTGGAGAAGCAGGCCAGGGAATACAACCGAGTATATCAGAACATATGTGCTATCTATGATAGTATGGCAAGATCACAAGGAAGTTTTTTCGCACGAGCATGGTGCTACCGCGCCGACTTGCGCACCTGCGCATCGAGGCATCGTGATGCGCAGGTGCAGGCTGCGCTCGCACGGCTGTATTCGACGCGCCTGTTCTAGGCGCGTCGCTGGCGCTTTACGACGTGCTCGAGGATCGCAAGGAGGAAGGGTCGCTACCCCTGAGGGCCAGCAATGGTTCGCCCGCCTCACCCAGGACGCTGACGCGCTGGCCTTGCGCAAGGTGCACGCCTACGCACTGCTCAAAAGCCGTGGCCATCAGCTGCCCTTGCTCGCCGACCTGCCGGTTCCTACCCCGTAAGTCGTCTGTACATCCCAGTTGAGCTCCAGGAACAGGTCCTTGCCGATGCCGGCGATCTCTGCGGCTACTGCCACTCCAATGAGCGGTTGAACGGCATTCCACTTAGCATTGAGCACATCATCCCGCGGGTCGCTGACGGCCCGACAGAGCGCGAGAACCTATGGCGCTCGTGCCGGCCTTGCAACGAGCAGAAGGGCGGGCAGCTCTCGGCCACAGACCCTGAGACTGGCGAGCTCCAGCCGCTCTACAACCCGTGCACACAGCCCTGGCGCGAGTATTTTGGCTGGAGCGTCGATGGCTCCCTGATCGAAGGGCGCACACCCACTGGCCGAGCAACGATTGCTGCGTTGCAGATGAATCGCCCCATGCTCGTCGCCGCCCGAAGGCGCTGGGTGCGTGCCGGCGGGCACCCACCGGAGGAAGATCTGGAGCGCAGCTGAGCCACAATCGACACTTGCATGGCTGCAAGCTGATTGCATGTAAGGTTCTCAGCATCTCAAAGCAATAAAGTGCGATTTCTCAAGTCGCGAAAAAGCCCCCGAATAGAACAGCACGGGGGCCTTTTGCATGGTCAACCATATTGAGGTCAGTTTGGAAACCCTCCAATTAACTGCCTGCATCCTGAGCTATTAGAACGCGCATCATAGGGCATTGGATAATTCATGAGGCGCATGTGGTAATCTCCTTCCTGCTCAAGTCGGCTCTTGAATCGCTGCTCAACATATATCGCCTCATGCTGAGTTACGATGGCCCAAGGTCACCGACGAAGCATAGAAGAGCACGCATACGTCCGAAGACTATCTCACGTTCCCGTTGCGTCTGAGTTTGCGTCACCGTTATCCGATGTTGCCTCTTCGTCTGCATAGCCTCCTGATAACTCAAGTGCTTCGAGCAACCCCTGGCGCTCGTTGTTGATTTGGTTTAATGCTTCGATCGCGCGCTTCGTTCGTTCTTCGGGAGACAGCGCTACAAAGTTCGGAGTATGAACGCCATCCAGCCTATAGTGCTCGCT
This sequence comes from uncultured Chloroflexota bacterium, assembly GCA_937859575.1. Taxonomy (GTDB): domain Bacteria; phylum Chloroflexota; class Chloroflexia; order Chloroflexales; family Roseiflexaceae; genus CALLZL01. The sequence goes on along the minus strand of CALLZL010000346.1, from coordinate 1,899 downwards.
CTGGAGACCATCATAGAGTTCGATGATGATCTCTGTTACTCGCCGCTCGTCCTCGGAGAGATCATCGTTATAGTCCTCTAGCCATACTCGCTCTTCCTCGATTGACACCCCAGAAATAGCAGCATCGCGACAAATCCGGTACTCTCGCTCAGCAAGCTCAGCAATATATGGGAGTACACTGAGCCATGTATGCTCGCCCTCTTCAGGAAGAGTACGCCGATATGGGGTTCGCTCGCGCGTGAACTCCTCCAGAAATCCCCTGATCGCAGCTAGAGGTCGTGCACGCGAACGTTCGGCACGATGCTCCCACAACCGAATGATCAGATCAGCGCACTCACGCCGAACCAACTCTCGGTCAGTATCACTAGTCGCTTGTTCGGCACGCTCGATCAGCTCTGCTACGCGATGCGCCATCCAACGGCTTAAGGTATCAACCTCGTTCGCGATACCAAGTTCATCTACGATCCGATGCCCCAATTTGACGACTTCCGGCCACGGTTTCGAGGGTGCCGTCGGCGTGGAGGAGGTAGATGGCTGCTCTTGTGCGGTCATACGAGTAATCCTCTTCACGGGTGCCACGGTTTGTCTGGTTGCGCTCGATTTCAACTGAGATAATTAGATCAGATTGTGTGTGCGCGAGGTATCTTATCAACAGATCAAGACGCACCCACAGCCGCTCTCCATGAGAGTACGGCTGTGTAATCCGTTCAGTCTCGATACTGTCGTTCCAAATTTCCAAACGACCGATCGTCGATCCATCAGTCTTCGTATAGAGTATAGGAATAGCAGAAACCTGCGCACTCGTAAACGTAAGAAAGTCATGGCCAAACGCACTAAGATTAGAGGTTTCCAATCGGGCGCACGGATCGTATTGATCAAGACCGTTCTGAATTTCTTCATTGCGTAGCCATGCTCGGAGTTCAAACCCCGACTCACTGATCTGGCGATCTTCTGGCCCATAGTTGTCGACAGGCAGCATGAAATCGTTAGGATCCGTGGTCTGAAGTGCGCGCATAAGAGCGTGAGAAGCATGCGGGTTAACCAAAGCGCTCTTGACACGCACTGTACTCTGTCGCTCATCATCGCCAACGGTATGATGGGCTAAGACGACCATCTCGCCTGGATGCCCCGACTCATCGAAACCTAGCGCTGCATCATACTCAGCTGGATCGACATTCTGTAGCCACTCCTGGAGCGGCGGGAATTGTCCCCAACAGTCTGGTCGGTAAGGTGCTGGGACACGAAGATCGGCAAGCCAGTATTGCGCGCTAGCTCCAACGTGGTCACGAAGCCATTCATCCCAGGGTTGCGAGGGCCCATCATCATAAAGACGAACAGCCATCGGATACATAGCTGCCATTTCACCGGCGGCACAAAACATAGCGTGGTATTCCAGATAGGTCCGTAGGTTCTCTATAGGCGGCACTTCGCCGCGGTGGAACCCGTGTCCCCGCCGCTCGTAGCGATCGCTCAGCTCACGGGGGTCACGCCACCAATCGTCATTGGTTCGTCCCCAGCGATCACAGATCCAGAATTCTGCGCGCTTGACAATCTCCCGCGTCGAACGCTCGAAAATACGTGCAAGATGGGCATACCAATATCCCTCTGTATCAAACCAGAACTGGAAGCGATCGCCTTCTTCGAGCGCTTCCCCACTTCGCTCACGCAGTGTCGTGTACTCTTGAGGTGATGGATACATACAAGCGACAGGGAGATTTATGAACTGGAGTTGTTCGGCTTGCTCCGGTGGAAGTAAGCTCGGCGTCTTAGAAAGAAGCTTTAGAACTATCCGACGTGCAAGCTCGCGAATCTGGACGTGGGGGAATTGCGCATTGATTGCATGCTCAGCGAGGAGTTGGACATGTGGATACAGATCAGCGGGTCGCTCCTCCGCCAGGC
>CALLZL010000345.1 GCA_937859575.1 uncultured Chloroflexota bacterium | reverse complement strand
CGGTCCCGCTCCTACGCCATCGGTCTGATGGCACTCCCCGGCGGCCTCGGCGCCGGCATTCTTGCCTGGCGCCAGCGCCTGCCGCTGCGGCGCCTCTTCGATGCCGCAGCACCGGGGCTGATCCTGGGCCAGGCGATCGGCCGCCTCGGCTGCCTCGTCACCGGCGACACCCTCGGCAAGCCCACTGACGGCAGCTGGGGCATCGTCTACCTGAACCCCGGCTCGCACGCCCCGGCACTCGGTATCGCCTACCAGCCGGCCTTCTTCTATGAGCAGCTTTGGGATCTGCTGGTCTTCGCCATCCTCTGGCGGCTGCGCATGCGGCTTCGGGTTGACGGGCATCTCTTCGCGCTCTACCTAGGGCTGTACGCCATCGGCAAGTTCGTCATCACTTTCGTCAGGCTTGACCCAGTCTACGCCTGGGGCTTTCAGCAGTCGCACTTCATCGCCTTGGGCCTGATAGTGGTCGCCCTCGGCTGGTTCGTCTGGAGTCAGAGCGCGCAGCCGCGCCGCGCTACGCTCGCGATTAACCGACACTGAGCGGCTGCGCACATCTGTGACATTTGTCGCAGCGTGATTACCTTTTAGCAGTGTATGCTGACGACGCGGCCAAACCCACGTTTGTCACGTCATACAGGAGACAACCCATATGCACCGTCAAAACCGCACCGTCAGCCTCGCCAGCCTGCTGCTTATCGTCGGCCTCGCCGCCCTGTTCACCGCGTGCGCCGGCCAGTCGCCAGCAGCAACTATCGCCCGCCCGGTCGAGCAGACGGAGATAGTGCAAGGCACCGTCTGGGTCGCCAACGAGTACGGCAACAGCCTGACCGTGATCGACGCCAGTTCAAACAGCGTCATCACCACCCTCACTGGGATCGAAAGCCCACACAACATCCAGGTCGCGCCGGATGGCAAGAGCGTCTGGGCGGTCAGCGGCCACGAGGCGCTTGCGGTGATGGTGGACGCTACCACGTACCAGCTTCACGGCATCGTACCCACCGGCAAAGAACCCGCGCATATTGTGCTCACACCGGACGGCAAGACCGCCTACACCACTAACGGCGGCGAGGATACAGTGACGGCGATCGATGTGGCAACGATGCAGAGCGTGGCGATCATCCCGGTTGGGGCATATCCACACGGTCTTCGCCCTAGCCCGGATGGCAGGTGGCTCTATGTCGCCAACGCCAGGGGCACCACCGTCAGTGTGATCGATACCCTGACGAACGAACGGGTGGCGGACATCGAGGTCGGCCAGAAGCCGGTGCAGGTCGCCTTTGCGCCCGACGGGCGCTTCGCCTACGTCTCGTTGAACGCCGAGAACTCGGTCGGCAAAATCGACGTCGCGACGCGCACGCTGGTCGGTACGGTGCCTGTCGGTGTCGGCCCGATCCAAGTTTACGTCGCACCGGATGGCAAGACGCTGCTGGCGGCCAACCAAGGCACGAAGGAGGCGCCGAGCACGACGGTGTCGATCATCGACATCGCCACCTTCGCGGTCGTGTCTACTGTGGAGACCGGCACGGGTGCGCACGGGGTGGTGATCGACCCGGCGAGCCGGCACGCCTACATCAGCAACATTTACGGCGATGACGTGGTAGTGATCGACTTGGTCACGCGTCAGGTGGTGGCAAGTATACCGACCGGTGGTGGGCCGAACGGCATCAGCCTGTCGCCGCTCGCACCCGTGCCTGCGCCGGCCACAGAGATCACCCTGCCGATGCCCGAGCACGAGGACACAATGCCATCGATGGACCATTGACACCCAATTGGGGTGGGCGCAGAAGCATACCCCACATAGCACCGCCCTCGCCGGTGGGTACGATTGCTTACCATGTGTGCCGGTGTTTGGTGAAGGCGCAGGCGGGGAGAATGGGAGCACGTCATGCCAAAAGAGACCCTGTCTGCGGCAAGCGTATTCAGCATGATCGCGCCCACGTCCAAATCATCCACGCCCATGTCGCCTATTATCTGTGCTGCCCGCTCTGCCAGGCGGCGTTCGAGAAGGCGCCAGAGCGTTATGCTCGCCCGATGTATGGCGAGAAGGCGGCGAACGCTTCCGCCACGATGGTGGTACGGCCGCAGCGCTCGCGCTTGTGTGTTGGGTGTCGTGTCTCGCCATACTGGCGGTCACACGCTGGTGTGGCGGCGCACCACTCCTCCCGATGCGCGACGACGCGTATTTGAAAAGAGAGCGCCGATGGACTCCCGATCGCCAGCATGGGTGTTCGATCCCATCTGTGGGATGTGGCTCGCACCCGAACATGTCATCGCGACGTACACCTACATTGGGTACATGTATGCTTTTTGCAGCATGGAGTGCCACGATCTTTTCGTGCGAGCTCCAGATGTCCACGTGTTGCGCCTGGCGCACGATCCCGAGGCGTGTATCGCCCATTACTGCCCGCTTCAGCGCCACGAGGCGAGTGCATCGGATGAGTTCATACCACCGCTGAGTCGACTCCGACGGGTCGAGTGAGACGATTCATGGGCACGTCAGGAATGCAGATATTACGCGCGAGCCTCTTCGCTATGGGCGTGGCTTGTCCCGCTGCTCCCTCTGCTGGCTTTCGCGACGATCTCGCTCGTTTTGCCACACCTGCGCGTCTTTTCACGCAGAGAAACGGAACATGTGATGGCTACCCCTGCGTGGACACGTTCGTACTTGCATATCCACAACCAACTCACTATACTCCAGCTTTGAAACGTCAAGCTCGGCTGAAGAGTGAATTGGAACCTGGGAGCGGATGCATCTGTGACGCGGCGTTCGCCGTGCAGCCGATAGTCATAGCGCCTAGCCAAAGACCAACGCGATGAGCATGTCAGTCATCCGTACACGCCCGTTAGGACGAAACGCGAGGTTTGCCTCCTGGCTCAGCCGGTACTGGTTGGCCTGTTTCGCGCTGCTTACAGGCATCTGGGTCGCGCTGCCCTGGCTCGCGCCTGTTCTGATGCACAACGGCCAGCCGCAGGCGGCGTGGCTTATCTATCTACTCTATGCCCCACAGTGCCATCAGCTTCCTCAGCGCTCCTACTTTCTGTTCGGCGACCAGCTCATGGTGCCGCTGGCACAGATTACCGCTCTTACCGGCTCCCACGATCCGCTCTCCCTGCGCTGGTTTATCGGCACGCCCACGCTCGGCTGGAAGGTCGCCTGGTCGGATCGCATGGTCTCACTCTACACGCCACTCTTTGTCGGCGCGCTGATCTACGGACTGATGGGCAAGCATTGGTCGCCAGTAAGGTGGAGTTGGGCGCTCCTGTTCCCCTATCTCCCGCTCCTGCTCGACGGGAGCACACACATGCTCGATGACGCCCTGCGCATTGGTTTCCGCGCGACGAACGACTGGCTGGTCGTGCTGACCGGCGGTGTCTTTGGCACCGGTTTCTACGCTGGTGATGCGCTCGGTTCATTCAACTGGTGGATGCGGCTGATCACTGGCCTGGTAGCCGGCTTCACATTCGTCCGGCAGGTCTATCCGCACTTGGATCGTAGCTTTGCTAGGATGGCACGAGGAAGCCGGTAATCTCGCAACGTTCCACTCCTCACTCCAAGGGCTGCAAGGTGGTGTTCAACAAGGAGCCGGAGAAGTACGCTGAGCAGCTCTATATACACTCTGCGTCCTCTTCTACTGCACTGAACCGGGCTACGAATCAGAACGACATCTGCTGGCCGCCAGATGAACAGACGGTGGAAGCGGGCGTGAGGGCGCTCCTATTAGCAGACCGAGAGGCGATCGAGTGGATGAGCATGTATCTGAAAACTAAGCACGGCCACCTCGATCGCTACCAGCAGATCGCTGCCATTCTGGTACGGCACGGATTGGGTTGGCTGGCGCTCGATCTCGGCTTGGGCGACCTGATCCCCTTCCACAAAGGTCTGCTAGGACACCCGACACGCACAACCCCCTACACGCGTCCGGAGCACGTACGTATGGCCCTCGAAGACCTCGGGGTAACCTTCATCAAGCTCGGTCAAATCCTCAGCACGCGGCCCGACGTGCTACCGCCGGAGTATATTGCTGAATTGGCCAGGCTCCAGGATGCTGTGCCGCCAGTGGCTTTTTCAGAGATTGCTGCAGTCGTCGAGGCCGAGCTTGGCGGGCCGCTTGAGACCATCTTCGCTACCTTCGATCAAGCCCCGCGCGCCGCAGCTTCCGTGGGTCAGGCGCATGTTGCACGCCTCCCGGACGGAACGCCAGTGATCGTTAAGGTGCAGCGCCCGGGTATTGAGTCGGTGGTCGAGCAAGATCTCGCCGTACTGGCCGACCTGGCCCGTGTTGCTGCGTCACGCTCTGCTCTGAAGGAGCATGCGAACCTCGAGGAACTGGTCGATGAGTTTGCCGTTACGCTGCGCGACGAGTTGGACTATACGATGGAGGGGCGCAACACGGATCGCTTCCGACACGCCTTCGCCGATGAACCAGCGTTGCGAATCCCCCGGATCGAGTGGCGCCTGACGAGCCGGCGCGTTTTGACGATGGAGGAGATCCACGGTGTGAAGATTGGCAATGTAGCGTCACTCGATAGCATGGGTATCGACCGCATGCGCTTGGCCGAAACTTGCCTGCGGATCACACTGATCGAGATCTTCGACCACGGCTTTTTTCACGCTGACCCCCACCCTGGCAACTTCTTCGTCCTGCCGGGCGGCACGATCGGCCTGATCGATTTCGGCATGGTTGGCCGGCTTGACAGCGATCTGCGCGGTGCATTACTCCGGCTCACGCTCGCGCTCATCCGCCAGTACAGCCGGCGGATGCTCGAGGAACTCCTGGAGATTGGCGTCGCGCCTGGTGCATTACGCACCAGCGCACTGCGCCGCGATCTCGATCGGCTGATCGACCACGTGCGCGGGCGCGCGGGCGGTGAGATGGTCGCCAGTCAGGCATTGTATGAGTTGTTGAGGATTGCCTACCGCCACCGGCTACGGCTGCCGACGGAGATCGCACTGCTTGCGAAGGTGATTGCGATGAGCGAGGGGCTCGGCGCGATGCTCGATCCACAGTTCAGATTCCTGGAGATGGCCGAGCCGCACTTGCGACATGTCTGGCTACGCAGCTATGGGCCGAAAGCAGTGACGGAGCGCCTTGTGGAAGAAGGAGCAGATATCGTTAGGCTCAGCCTGGGACTTCCCACACACTTGCGGGGAGTCCTTCGACGTATCGAGCGTGGTGACGTGCAGGTGTTGTCGCGGATCGAGAACCTAGACACCGCATTGGGCATGCTGCGGCGGATCGCTAATCGGCTCGCGCTGAGCATCCTGGCAGCGGCGCTAATGATCAGTAC
>CALLZL010000344.1 GCA_937859575.1 uncultured Chloroflexota bacterium | reverse complement strand
AGCACAAAGCGGCCCTGGGCATCGGTGGTTCCCTCGCCGTCGCCGATCAGTTCGCCACCGGCAAAGGGCGGCGGATCCCAGCGATACCAGGCGTCGGCGTCGTCGAAGCGGCCGACGCTGAAATTAGGTGCCGCTTCGGCGCTGAAGAAGAGATCCTGGGCGAGCAGCCGCCAGCGTACCGGTGCATTGCGTGGCGCGCCGCCGGCGAAATAGCTACTGGCGATCGTCGCCACCAGCGCATCACCCTGCAGGAGATCCGTCGTGGCCGGCGTAACCGTCACTTCAAATACCGGCCGGCGATATTCGCTCACGATAAAGCTGCCATAGATCGGTTGGCCGAGTGGATCACCGCCGCGCAGGAGTTGTGCCATCACACTATAGCTGCCGAGTGGTGCGCCCTGTGCCAGCGGCAGGCTCAGATTAAAGCTGCCGAAGGCGCTGGGTGTCATGGTGTTGGAATAGATCGCATTACCGTCGATATCGATCACCTGCACACTGGTGCGGTCGGCGGCTGCCGGCAATGTATAACGCCCATCGTCATCGAGCCGTAGCACACCGCGTAGCTGAACGGTATGGCCCGGCCGGTAGATCGGCCGGTCGGTGATGATACTGCCTGCGACCTCACGCTTGTAGAGATCTCCCGGCAGGCCGAAATCCCACGGCCCGATTCCGCTACCCCAATCACTGCTGATCAGCACCGGCTGAGCAGGATCGTTCGACCAGGCATAGATCGTTGTATAGAGCTCGTTGGGGGTGTAGGCGGCGCGTAACACACCATCGGCGTCGGTGCTGCCGAGTGAAACCGGTGGATCGAAGCCGCCGAGGCTGTAGTTGTAGGCTGTGGCACTGAGGCTCAGCCCCCGCACCGGAGCGCCACTCTGGAGGTCAACCGCCCAGAAGAAGAGCTCGTCGCTTGAGCGTTTCATTGTGAGAGCCACCTGCGTCACCAGCAGCAACTGGCGATCGATGATCGCCGGGAGCGCCCCGCTTCCACCAGCGCCGATTTCGAGATAGTAGGTACCAGGTGCAAGCCGACCGAAATCGAGGAAGTCGATCTGCGGCTGGTTGCGTTGGCCCTGGAGCGCATACGAATCTTGTTGGACCAGGTCATCCGGTGCGCCGCGCAAGCTCTCCCAGGCGTCGTAGCTGATACTGGCGAGAGCGGCACTGGCGGTGTTCAGCCGGTAGAGCCGGTAGCTGATGTCGGGCAGGTTGACATGCTGGAACGGTACCCGTGTTGTCGGCGCATATGCGTTATAGGCCCCCAGACGATAGGCTCCGAGCAGGGTGAAGTTGGGTTCGAGCGGTGCGGTGCGGAAGGTCAGGGTGCGTGGCTGGCCGAGTGCGACGCCATATGGATCGCGCGCATCAGCGCCGATCGTCACGCGATACTCTTGTTCGGCAGTCAGATTGACATAAAGCGAGAGTTCGTTCAGGTAGGTTGAAGTGTAGATGCTCGTCGGTTGCGGTTCGATCGTCAGGTTGCGTAGTACCGAGCCCCACTCCATTGGTGTGCTGAAGATCAGCCGGATGCTGTCGCGCCCGGCAGCAGCGGCACCATCGACGGGATCGCTCGTGCGGAGTACCGGGAGCGGGGCGACGTCGAACACCGTGAGTGAGGGTTCGCTGAAGCTGCCGCCGCTCGCCGAGCGCGTACCGATCGGAACGATTAGCTGGTAGCGGCCCCCACGCTGGAGCGGCGCGGCAGGCGTGAAGATCGCCGTATTGCCGTCAAACCCGAAGCTGCCGGCGATCGCAGTGTCGGCACCGGCCGGCCGCACGATCAACCCGGCCGCGACACTCTGTTCGTCCATCGGCTGGTTGAAGGTGACGCGAATGGGCGCGTTAGGGTCGGCAAACTCTTCGCCACGGAGCGGTATCGTTTCGACGACTGCCGGCTGGATGGTGCGAAAGCTCCAGCTGTAGGCTGCCGGCAGGCCGCTGCCGAACTGATCGCGGAGCGCCGGATCGACATCAATGCGGTAGCTGGTTGCCGGGATCAGGCTGGTAGTCGGCGAGAGGACATAGGTACTACTATCGAGCCAGCTGCCGCTGCCGGCGAGTGGTGGGAAGATCGTCAACGGCTGCGGCAAGCTCGCCTGGCCGGCCACATCGGTGAGCGGTACCACCGGGTGGTTGAAACGGACACTAATGCGGCGCGCATCGGCCGGCACTTCGGTGGCATCGGCCGGTGGTTCGACCTGTAACACCGCCAGATCGCCCATGGTGCGGAACTGCCAGCGGAGGGGTGTATCGTTGAGGCGGGTACCCGCCATTGTCGGCCCACCGGCATCCAGCATGGCTTCATAGGCGGCATTGCGCTTGAGCGGTGCGTTCGGCACGAAGCGGAAGCCGCCCTCGATTAGCTGAATCGTGCCGGTAACAGGTGTACCGCCGACTTCGTGCAGCGTGAAGAGCGTGCCGGCCGCCGCGATATCAACGTCACGGGCGAGCAGGATCTCGAGCGGGCCGGCCGGGGCTGCTTCGGCACCAGCGGCCGGCGAGGCGGCCAGCAGTACGGGTCGGTCGGTGCGGAAGAGCCATTCAAGCGGCTGTGCCAGCTGCGCCCGGCCATCATCGGTGATGGCTGTGTCGATACTGGCATGATACTCGGCGGCCGCCTGCAGCGGCTCGGTGGGGTAGAACCCAAACTGCTGTGGTGTCAGCCAGCGGCCGACGCCCTGTACTTCGCTGCCGGCTATTGTGAGGCGTAATGGTTGGGGCAAGCGTTCGGCATAGCGCGGATCGTCGGCAGCGGCGGCGATCTCGCCGGCGGGCAGGATAGCGCGATCAAATGTCAGCAGGGTCTGCGTGGTCAGCGGAACCGCCCCGGCCGCGGCCGAGATCGAGGTCATGATGATCGGGCGCAATGGTGTGGTGCGGAAGCTGATAGTGAGCGGTTGCGGCAAACGCCGCCCCATATCGCTCGCCAAGGCGCTGCTGATCGTCAGGCGGTAGGCTGCCCCATACTGCAATCCGCCCTGTGGCTGGATCTCGGCCAGGGTACCATTGACGGCTACCTCAAATGCAACCGGTGGATCGAAGCTGATTGCCGATGGCAGTATTTCGGTATTGATCGGGCGATTAAACTCGATCAAAATCGGTGCCTGCGGATTCACATCGCCAGTGCCATCGGCAGGTGTCGTGCGTATGATCTGCGGATCGCTGAGGGCAGCCGGGCCGATGATCGCACCCGTCACGATGACGATCAAGGCAGCAGCGGCAGCGATCAGATTGCGTGGGCGAAGGAGCGGGCGTATGTGTTGCATGCTATTCCTCGATGACGCGAAACTCAACCGGGGCGCTCCGGCGGATCATCCCGGCGGCATCATGCATTTCGATGGTTGCGCGATGCACACCGGGTATCAGTTGCCAGAAGGTTCGGTAGGGTGGGCTGCTGAACGAAGCCACCGGGGTATTATCGATCAGAATCGTGACCAGTGTCGCGTGGGCTGCTGCGGCTTCAATTGCTAATTGCTGCCGCTCGGCCGGAATACCACGGGCGATCGCAAAGACGGCACCGGCAGCCGGGCGTAGCAGTAGCGGTGCTTCGGTGGTATATGCACTATCGGATGCCCCGCCGGTTGTCAATGCCGGTGCCGGGCAGGTTGTGAGTGGCGGGCGTGGCAGGCCGGCGTCGATTGCCCAGGCTTCAGCTTCGGTCGGCAGCATGCGGAAGACACGCCATTCACGATAGTCGCTCGGGTATTGCTCGGTCGCTCGGCAGCCGCGTTGCGGATCAACCTGCAGCACCAGATGTGCTGCCCCGCTGTGGGTCGGTTCGGTTCCTGCCAGAAAATACTCGCTGCGGGTTGCCGGGCAGCGGTTGGTTGGCAGCATGCCGCCCTCGCTGCAGATCCGCAGCGCGATGATCTCAGGCGGGCGGGGGAAGGTGCGTACCGGTAAGCCACGATGCGCCAGCAGCATGACCTGCCGCCAGAGCGGGCCGGCACCGCTGATGCCGCTAACCGCCTGCATTGGCCGGCCATCGGCGTTGCCAACCCAGACACCGGCCACGCGGTCAGGGGTATAGCCGATCGTCCAGTTATCGCGCCAATCGGTCGTTGTCCCGGTTTTGACGGCTGCCGGGCGATCGAGATCGAGCACACTGCGGGCGCCGAAGGCCCGCCGACGTGCAATCGGGTCGCTCAGGATATCGTTGATCAGAAAGGCGACGGCGGCTGTGAAGGCTGTTGGGCGTGGCGTTGGTTGATGCACAAAGAGCGGTGTCCCGGTCGCATCATGTACGGCCTGCACTGCATATGGTGTAACGCGCTCGCCGCCGGCGGCAAACGCACCATAGGCGGCCGTGAGTTCAAGCAGCGACACTTCGCCGCCGCCGAGGGTCAGCGACAAACCAAAGCGGCCCGGATCATCGCCAAGGCTGGTGATCCCGGCGCGTCTGGCGGCATCGAGCAGTGCCGGCAGCCCGATGGCATGCAACAGGCGTACGGCAGCGACATTCGACGAACTGGCGAGCGCCTCGCGCAGCGAGAGTGGCCCGTGGAAGGTGCGATCGTAGTTTTGCGGGGCATAGATCCGACCTTCAGCGGTTGTCAGGCTGGTTGGAATATCGAGCAGTTCACTGGCCGGCGTATACCCCTGTTCGAGCGCAGCCGCATAGGTCAGCGGCTTGATCGCCGAGCCTGGCTGACGCAGCGCGATCGCTGCGTTGACCTGACCCTGGGCGGCTGCATCATCGAAGCGCGGGCTGCCGACCATCACCAGGATGGCACCATCAGCGGGATCCAGCACCACCACGGCACCATTGCGCACCTGGTGATCAGGCTGCCCGGCCCGTGGTGTGCCGAGCAGTGCGATCTGATGTTGCAATGCCGCTGCCGCCGCTTCGTGCAGCACAATATCAAGGGTTGTGGTGATCGTCAGGCCGCCACGTGCGACGGTATCGGCACCAAGCCGATCGGCGACCTGTTCGAGCACATAGCCAACGAAATGCGGTGCGCGGGCAGTAGTTGTGCGGCTTGCAAAGCGCAGTGGCTCGGCGGCTGCAAGCTCGGCCTCGGCGGCGGTGATCATGCCGGCTCGCTGCATGGCTGCCAACACCACCCGCTGGCGGGTACGCGCCGCTTCGGGGGCGGTAAACGGGTCGTAGCGCGAAGGTGCCTGGGGCAAGCCGGCCAGCAGTGCCGCTTCGGCCAGGCTTAGATCGTGGGCCGGCTTATCGAAGATCCGCCGTGCCGCTGCATCGACCCCAAACGTCATGCCGCCGTAATAGGTCTGATTGAGATACAGCGCCAGAATCTCGTCTTTGGGCAGGGTGGTTGTCAGCTTGAGTGCCAGCACCGCCTCACGCAGTTTGCGATCAAGGTGCTGCTCGCGGGCATACGCCGGATCAATGAGGAAGTTGCGCGCCAGTTGCTGCGTGATCGTTGAGCCACCGGCGACGATCTCGCCACTGCGGAGATTGGCAATCAGCGCACGTACAATTCCACGCAGCTCGACACCCGGATTCTGGTAGAAATCGACATCTTCGATTGCTATGGTGGCCTGGCGTAGAGCCGGGGCGATCTCGGCAAGTGCGATGGGGCGCCGCCGGCCGTTGAGTGGGTCGGGCAACTCATAGATCAAGCTGCCATGGCGATCAAGCACACGTGTACTGCCGATAGCCGCACGGGCGCGCAACTGCCCAGCCGATGGCAGGTCGGTCGTCAGCCAGTAATAGCCGGCCACTAGGGCGCATAGCAGCAAGAGCCCCGTGGCGCACTGCCTGAGGCGGCGGAACATACTCCGGCTGGCGAGTTGCGGTTGCATCATCGAATGCCTCTGGTCTACCCATATCATAGCACCGGTTCGCAATCATCTACCAATAGATCTACGCGTGTGATCGGCTATTGTCGCAGTGTGGCGGAAATAGGGCTATACTTTATGCGACAAATAGGCAGTCGGTGCGTATATATCACAGGAACGTTCGGTAGCTTGGAAACAGCCCTACCACGAAAGGAGATCTCATGGCATTCCTGATCGGTGTCGGTTTTGGGTTTGTGGCATGGTTCCTCATGCGTTATCTGGTCGCCGGAATCTTCACCGTTGATCAGAACGAACGAGCGGTGAAGACGATCTTCGGCCGGGCCGAACGCTTGCCGGAATCATCACTGGAAGACCCATATGCCGAATATCTGCGTCCGGATGAACGTGATCGCTATCGCTACCCGCAGGTGCGTGTCATTCCCCCTGGTGGCCCTTACTTCAAATGGCCCTGGGAACGCGTCTACAAGGTATCGGTAGCAACACAGACCATGAACATGGCCCTTGATCTCGAAACACCGTCGGCGAACCATAATGGTTCGGTCCTCGAAGCGGTGACGAAAGATCAGCTCAACACCGGCCTCACCGGCCAGATCCGCTATCGGGTGTCTGAACGCAATCTGTATGCGTATCTGTTTGGTGTCAAGCAGCCGATTATTCATGTCATGGGCTATTTCATTTCGATCCTGCGAGAACGGATCGCCAATTTTGAAGCACCGGCCGCCCGGGCCGCCGGGATCTCGCAGAACCCGGATGCCGCTGTTGTGACGGGGGTATCGATCAACGATCTGCGCAAGAATCTGCGCGATCTGAACGAACTGATGGATCGCGAGTGCCTCTCGTCGTCGGCCCGCTATGGTGTCATCCTCGACGCATCGCTGATCACAAGCATTGATCCGCCAGGCGAGGTGGAATCGGCACTCGCGGCGATCAACACCGCCCACAACCAGGTATCGTCGGACATCAGCCTGGCCCAGGCGTCGGCCGACCAGAAGATCGTCCAGTCGCGCCGGGCGGTCGAGATCGAGACCCTCAAGGCGCAGGCCGAGGTTGAGCCGCTCAAGGCGCTTGCAGCGCAGATGGGCTTACTCAAGGCCCATGGCCCCAATGCACTGGCGGCCTACGTGCGCAATGTCCGGTTGCGGCTGTATGGCGAAGCCGATCGCGTGATCATGGAGGTGAAGGAGTAACGTACTGTCGCGTAAACGCGACAGCTTTGCTCTGGCGCTACCCAACACCAGTCGAGCATCCGAGCAGTATGGCACCGTTACATGTGCCCTTCGAGCCGAAGCCCGAAGCGATTGGAGATCATATGCAAACGCATACGACGCTGAACATTTTACCGTGTGGGCGGTTTCCCACACGAACCCCCAATGCTCAGTTCTTAACAGGCAGAGAACCGTTATCCACCAGCGAACCGGCTTCGTGTCTTACGCCTGATCGGGACAATCCCCGACAAGAACAAGTGTACCATACTATGGCGTATTCCTCAAGAGGACGGCAAATAACGGCTCTCACATCCGAAGTGAACGCAGTTCATGCCGCCGTTCTCCCATTCCTCCGCGCGCGTAAACGCGGCGGTTTCCTGGGAGGTTTTTGATGAACTACGAAGATCACATCCTTGGTGGATTATACGGCCAGGCACTGGGCGATGCCTGGTGCATGGCAGCCATGCTGACACCCCAGCAGACCTGGGAGCGGTATGGCGGCTGGATCGATCGTTTCTACCCCGGAACCGCTGATCACCCGGTTCATGCCGGCTTGATTGCCGGCCGCATCACCGATGACACCGAGCAGGCGTTTGCCCTGGCCGACGAAATCCTGGCCGATGGGCGCGTCACGGTTGCTGCCGCGACACGTGCCGTACTGCGCTGGTATGATCAGGTTGGCGGCGAAGCATGCCCCCATGTCGGGCCCAGCACCCGCC
>CALLZL010000343.1 GCA_937859575.1 uncultured Chloroflexota bacterium | reverse complement strand
TTATCCCCGCCGGGCGGGGGCCCTGTCTTGAAATACCCCCAGGTGGCGCGTTTCCGCACCGCGGGGGTGAACCCACCGCCACATCCAGCCCGGCCAGGATCTCGCCGGCCCGGCTACTTTCGAAGCGCCCGTGGAAGAAGATGTTGTGCCGGCTGCCCGCCAGCCGACGCAGCTGCGCCACATAGTCGGGCCGTGCCTCAAGGCCGCCATGGATGTGGAGTTCGACCCGTTGCTGCGGTTCGAGCCGCGTCACCGCCTCTACCAGCAGATGCACCCCTTTGTGTGGGGCGACCTGCCCAAGAAACCCGATCCGCAGGGTTGTGTCGGTACGTTCTGGCCGTGGCGCAGCAAAACGCGCCAGATCAAGCCCGAGTCGTGAGACATGTAGCTGGTCTGTGTCAACATATGGCGCGAACTGATCGGCCATGAACTGCGAGGGTGCAATCACTGCGTCGAACAGCTGCAGTGTCGCGAGCAACCGCTCGCGCCGGCCGGTGATGATCCGGCGTTCGTGCCGCAGGCCGATTGTCTGCATAACGCGGCCGGCCATGCCAGCCGTGAGCTGATCGATCGTCTGAAAACGGCGCTGTTCGAGCTTCATGCACCAGGCACAGCCGGCCGGGTCGGCGGGGATCTGCCGGCAGAGCGAACCATCGCCGCGCTGAAGGGTGATCCGTGGGCAGATAAACCAGAAATCGTGGAGCGTAAGGGCGGTAGGGATCCCGGCCGCCCGTGCGGCATCGACCGGTGCGGCACCGAGCAGGTATCCGGCCTGAAAGTGGGCCAGATCCGGCTGCATGGCAGCAATCAGATCGCTGAACCACTCGCGCAGGAGCGGATTGTCATAATCCCAGATCCGCCGCTCGGGAGCCGCGAAGATATTGAAACTCGCCCGGTGGACGCGAATCCCCTGTTCGACATCGCTCGTGATCGACAGCCGATCGCCGGCACCATCACTGATCGACTCGATACATGCAACCTCGGCATGATGCCCGTGTGCCTGTAGCCAGCGTGCCAGGCGCAGGGTATACAGCTCGGCGCCGGCGCTGTAACGCGGTGGGAAATGATGAACGGGTAGCAGTATCTTCATGGTAGTGAAGCATAATCCTTCGCACTCTTTGGGTTCTCAAGCGCATTATTGTATCAGCGGCTTCAGGGTACGGCCAATCGGCACAGGCGGCTGCAGCAGATACCCCAGCTGTTTGAGCCATGTATCGATCGAGGCTGTCTGCTGTACAAACCTGCGCCCATGGTAGCCCATCTGCTCGGCGACATTCGGGTTCTGCCACAGGAAGTTGATGGCGCGCTGCAGGCCGGCCACATCGCCACACGCCGTCAGGATCCCGGTCTCGCCGGCACGCATGTAGCTGCGTAACCCCGGCATATCGGTTGTGATCACCGCCTTGCCCATCGCCTGTGCCAGTTGCACCGACGTACACCCGGCGCTCCACTGGGTTGTGTCGCGGATCGGCACCACAACAAATCGGCTGCGCGCAATAATCTCGCGTAGATCGGCCGGATGCACATACGGCTTCAGTTCGATATTGGCTGGAATGCTTTCGCGTTCGTAACCGGCGCGATGGGCAACCCACGTGCTGCCGGCGCGAATATGGCCGCGCACATGCGGTAGTTCGTGCATCGCCCGCACGAGGGTCGGGTAATCACGATACGAGAGTCCCAGGCTCAGAAAATGATCCGGTTCATCGGCGGCAGGCGGTGTCGTCGGTGGTTGCCAGAACGCCAGATCGACCGGTGTCAGCATGGTGGCGATCTGGCCTTCGGCTATATTCAGTAACTGGCGCAGGCCGGCGCTCTCGGCCGGGCTGATCGTGATGAAGGTTGTAATATGTGAAGCTACTTTCAAGGCACGCATCAGGGCGATCTTGATCGGCGACATGGCATGATGCATGAAGACAATATGCCGAACACGGCGATCAAGCATCATGCTAAGCGGGATGCCGACCCGTTCCGAGAGGCTGATCACCACATCGATCTTCTGGCGATGCACCAGCCGGGCTGCATGGATCGCCTGCTGAATATCGAGCCGTAATGGTTCTTCGAGCCGGCGCAGCAGCCGATGCTGTGGTGTGCTGCTGTAATCGATATATTGCCCGGCAAATGCCCTGGCGATCTCGTGATAATCGATCCGGTGATGCCGGCCCGCCTCGGCTTCGGCAATACTTGTTGCTGGTGTCTCGTTGGTTGCAATTGCCAGGATCTTCATACGGCCCTCGCTTCGTCGCGTAAGTAGTGCTCTATCCTGATACAATTACATAACAAGAGCATAACAAAGATATGTCTCAGCTGCTGGGCATGGGTGTCTATTTCGTCACACAACCGGCCGCGGCGCGGGTGGTGTCATGCGCAATGCGGATCTGCCGCCCGGCATGCCATGGCAGTTGCCAACCGGGCAGGATGCTCGGATTTCGATCATGGCAAACGTTGCCGTACACGCGCAATGGCACTGCGGAGAAGTGCCGGCTCGATGACCCGCAGCGGCAAGAGCAGGGCTGCGTAGCAGAGCACCCCAATCGCGACAACCAGCGGCAGGCCGATGGTGAGATCGAGCAGCGGCAGCGAGAAGAAGACCGCAACCCCCATGATGAGCGCGGCAACCATTGCTCGCAGCAGCGAAGGGAGAATGCGCTTGAGATCCATCTGCGGCGCCAGTAGCCGGTAGAACATATACCCACTGATGGCATCGGTTGTGAGGGTAATAACAGCGGCGGCTACCCCACCCCAGAATGGGATGAAGATCAGATTGAGAACAATATTCAGCACCGCACTAAGCAGGTAGATCCGTGCTGCCGGGCGTTCGAGCCCGACGGCGGCCGTGATATTGCCGGCCAACGAATTGAAGAGGAACAGGGGTGTATCCCAGCACACAATCGCCAGCATGATGCCGGCCGGTGCGAACGATTCCCCATACAGCAGCACGACAATCGGGGTTGCCAGCAGCATCACTCCGACTGCAAGCGGCAGCGATGGTACCGCCATTGCCTGGATGCTTGCACGTGTCCAACTGCGCACCTTCTCGGGGTCGGTCATGTTCTCGCGTGCCAACGAAGGCGTGATGACGGTCAGAAATGCACCGGCAATCGCCGAAAGGGTGAAGATCAGCCGGTATGCCGAGTTATACCAGCCGACCTCGCTATGATCGTGGAACATCCCCAGAATAATGGTGTCGGCGTTGTAGTTGAAGTTAAGGGCCAGCGAGGTAATGCCGAACGGTATGCTGGCACGAATGAATTCACCCCAACTGCGCGGGTTGACCTGAAACTTGAGTGGGCCGAGCCGATAGCGTCGAATCGCCCAGATACAGAACATGATCTGCAGCGGCATGGCCACAAAGCCGGTATAGAGCAGCGCCAGAAAGCCGAGCCCCGACAAGAGCAAAATCACGCCGACCACGATCGTCACGATCTGGTTGAGTACCTGAATGCTGGTGACAAGATCGAAACGTTCGTTGGCCGAGAGCACGGTGCTTAACGGCATCAGAAATGCCGCCAGCACAAAGGTGAGTGAATAGAGGAAGATGCCAAACACGACATCATCGTCGTTGCCGCTGACGAGCGCGATACTCGGCACGATGACCACTGCCGCAATCGCCAGAATCAGCCGCATCAGCACCAGATTCCAGAAGAGCGACTGTGTTCGCTTACGATCCTGCGCGACACTGCGTTCGACATACTGTGCCAGCCCGAGTTCGAAGAAGACGCCGAACACGCCGACAAAGGCGACGACGGTGGCATATTTGCCGAGCCCAACCTCACCCAGCAGGCGGGTGGTAAAGATCATGAAGATGAAATTGAGCAGCCGCATGACGAGCCCGCCTGCCAGTACGGCCAGGGTGTTGCGCAGAACGATACGAGCCAGGCTACGCGGGGCGGGTGTCTCTTCCTCGTTGATCGGTGGTGTGATGCTGTCGTGCATAGAGCGTGTGTATCCCAGAGCTATACTGGTGTGTGGTGTGTTCTATGGTGCCTGGTTCTTCCCGATACCGCACTACAGATACCGCAACAGGCTCTGCGGGTTGCGGCGGCGCAGGGTACGATAGCCATAGGCAAGCGGCACAAGCAGCAGCATCCCGGCCAGCCAGATCGCGTAACCATAGATAATACCGGGTAGCTGCGGCAGGCTGATCATGAACATGATCTGAGCCAGCAGATTATAGACAAGAATGTGCGCTACGTAAAAGAAGAGCGAGGTCTGCCCGATCGTCGCCAGCATGCGCAGCGGCCCTTCGCTGACCCAGTGCGACTGGGCGTACAGCAGGGCGATCAGCAGCGCGGCAATCCCCAGCTTGAATGCCAGGTAGCTCAGGCTGGGGGGAGCCTTGCTCATCACGAAGAAGTGCATCCAGCCCTGGGCTGCATCAAACCGCCCCAGGTCGCCATAACTGCCGATCAGGCGCAGCCCGAGCCACAGCACCAGCAAGCCACCGCCGATTGCCAGCCATGTACGCGGCGCACGTAGTGCCGGGCGCTCCATGGCACGCCCCAGCACAAAGCCCAGCAGCACCACCGGTGCCCAGCCGAAGAGCGGGAACCCGATCGCCGGCCGGGTGTCGTAGCTGTAGGTCAGGAACAACGCCTGCAGCAGGCTTTGCTGCTCGCCGGCAAGCAACTGAGGGGCAAGCAGGTGCAGCACACCCTGGTAGGCCAGTAACAGTGCGACAGCAACTATGCCGATCAGCCGTGTTGGCAGATGCCGTAGCCCTGCCAGCACGATCATCGCCAGCCCCATAGTCGTGAGCACATGCACATAGGGTGTCTTGCCTAGCCAGAACCAGTTGCAGAGCGTCAGATCAAGCACTATTACGATCAGGGCACGGATCACGATAAAGCGCGTGATCTCCCATTCGGTTGCCTGTTTGCGCCGCTTGCCGGCCTCGTAGAGTGCCAGGCTTACCCCGGCCAGGCAGAAGAAAATCGGCGAGGCGAGGGTGGTTAGTAATCCCGAAACGACATACGCACCGCTCTGGAGAAACACCGGTTGGCCGCCGTATGATTCGGCCTGCATGCCGACCCCAATAAAGAATGCGGCATGGGTCAGTGCCATCAGTACCAGGGCGGCACCGCGTAGTGCATCAACGGCGACAATCCGGCCGGCGCTGCCGGTTCGTGTTCCGACTCGTACGCTGGTGTCGGCAATAGGAACAGCATTGGTTGTCATGCGGATCCTCACGTACACAGATGGTGCGGTAGCACCTCGCTGAAAAGGTGCGTGGAGGGCATTGCCCTCCACGCACGTCTGTGTCTGTTGCAATAATTCGGAAGCCCGATTACGCGCCCTGGCGGCGCAGGCTGCCACCCATCCAGCGTAGATGGTTGGTGCCGATCTTCCACAGTTGCCCGAGGGTATCAGGGTTGGCGGCACCCTTGAGGAAGGTCATCATTGGCCCGGGGCGGAGCGACCACTCACGGGCGGCACGCTTGGCCCAGTACTCGAGATCGTGCGATGAAAGATGCGGGTAGTTCAGCACCGTGTGGGAATACATATCGTAATCTTCCCACTGGTTCATCTGGATCCAGCCGTTCTCGACCGCCTCGTAGTAGAAGGGTGTGCCCGGGTATGGTGTGGCAATATGGAACAGGGCAATATCGACCGGGATCTGCTTCGAGAGCGCAATCGTCTGCTGAATGGTCTCGACCGTCTCACCCGGCAAGCCGATGATGAAATAGCCCCAGTTCTTGATGCCGACCTTATTGCTGGCGGTGATCGTTTCGCGGATGCGCGAGACGGTGGTACCCTTGCGGGCACGCTTCAACACTGCCTCGCTGCCGCTTTCGAGGCCCCAGGCAATCATGAAGCAGCCGGCCTTCTTCATCAGCGCCAGCTCTTCGGCATCGACGAAATCGACGCGGCTGTTGCAGCTCCAGCGTAGCTTGATACCATCCTTGATGATGGCGTTGCACAGGTCGTAGACGAATTCCTTCTTGACGGTAAACAGGTCGGCTTCGAAGTGAATATGGTGCATGCCCATCTCTTTGAGCATGTACATCTCTTTGAGTACATGATCCGGGCTGCGATGGCGTACGCTCGCCTGATACGTGACATGCTTGATGCAGTAACGGCAGCCGGCCGGGCAGCCGCGGCTCGTCAGCACGAAGGTGTAGGGGCCGCCGACGATCGGTACTTTGTACTTGCGCCACGGCAGCTTGTCGTGCAATGGGATCGGCAGGCTGTCGAGATTTTCGATGAACGGCCGATCCGGGTTGATCTTGACTTCACCATGCTCGTCGCGATAGGCCAGGCCACGCGTCTCGCGCAGGGCACGTGCCAGCACCTGCGGGTAGACCCCCAGGAAGCGGCCGCGGGTTGTCAGATACGAAGCATCGGGGAAGGGTAGCTTGCGCCACGGTGCCGTCAGTTCGGTGTTGCCGACCGGAACATTCTCGGTGGCATTTTCGATCTGCGACTGCTGATCGACGCTGCGGATGACATCGAGGATGGTCATCTCGGGCTCGCCACGAATGACGACATCGAGCGTCGGATAGGCTTCGAGTGTCTCGCGGCTCATCGGCGTCACGTGGGTGCCGATCGCCATGGTAACGGTACCGACCGCCTTGCCGACGAAGGTGGTTCGCATGTCGTTGGTGAGTGTCGGTGCCGTCGCATGGATGACCATATAGCGCGGCTTCTTCTCCCACATGTATTTTTCGAAAGTCTTCCAGTCCATCCCCAGGCCGATAGCATCGATCACATCAACGCTATAGCCGGCCTCCTGGATGACGGCCGCAATCTGTGCCAGCGCCGTCTGCGGCCAGATGATGCCGTCGCGGGTGCGCCGGCCGACACGCGCAATATCGCGCAGGAAGAGGTCGCCGTCGGGTGATGGCGGATTGAGAACCAGCACATCAAGCCGATCGCTCTTCTCGCGCGGCATCTCGACGAACCGGATCTCGCTGGCACGCTCATCGACGCGCGCCGGTGCCACGAGTTTAATACCCTGCTTCTTATCGCCGGGGGCGACGTATGAATTGAGCCCCTGTGATGTTTCGTTATCAGACATGCCTGTGTTCCTCCCGCGATACTCGTAATCGTGCATTTGATCGCTATCTGACGGTAATGATAGTGTTTGCTTATGAAAGGAGCGTAAATCTGATGTGCTTCAGATATGACGATTTCGCAACTTATTGTAATCGCTTTTCGGCCGCATGCGCCACAGCCCTAAGTGTTGGGGCCGATCAGCCGCTGACGGTTGGCGATATTGAGCGGCAACGCCACCCAATATCGCCCTGATCCTACGGAAGTGCCGGTTCGGCCAGGCTGCTCGGCTCGCTCACTGCCGCCTGATGTGCCCGATACAGTGCTGGTGCCACACCCAGGGCGATACTATAGAAGAGAGTGGCACATATCATTGCAATTGTAAAACTGGTCGACATACTCACAATGATCGTCAGGGTCGAGCCGACAACCGAGAAGACGCCGTTCATGCCCCAGGCCCACGGCACCATTGTCGGCGCATTGACACCGAGCTGGCGCAGGCCGGTGGGGAAGGGCATCCCCATCACCAGGGCGAGTGGTGCGATCAGGAAGACACTGATCAGCAGCCGTGCTGTGTCGGGTAGATACAGCAGTGCACTGAAGATAGGCGGCAGGATCACGATATACACCAGGATCGCCGCACAGACCGCGGCCAGGGCCATGCGTAGCTGTTGGGCCTGGCCGATCAGCCGCTGGCTGATCAGGCTGCCGATCGCTGAGAAGATCAGCATGCTGAAGATCGTGACGGCAATGGCGGTTGTTGGGTAGCCAATAAACAGGGTAAAGCGCTGGATCAGAATGATCTGTACGAAGATATAGCCGATCCCCAGCGCACTGAAATAGACCAGGTTAGGCAGCGCCTGTGGGGCGCGTAGCCCACTGCCGCCATGGCGCAGCAGCGGCAGGATGATAAACCCGCCGGCCGCGAGGCTCGAAAAGACGAACATGGTCAACAGGATGAGATTCCCGATCGGGAAGCGGTTGAGTTTGCCGGTGAACTCACTATCGAAGGTCAGGTTCGACCATTTGAAGTAGTTATAGAAGAACGGCCGGTCGTCGGTCACCGGGAAGATATTATATTCATACTGCGCTTCGAATGCCCGCGGATCGGCGGCATACAGATATGATGCATAAACGGTATCGAGCCGTTCG
>CALLZL010000342.1 GCA_937859575.1 uncultured Chloroflexota bacterium | reverse complement strand
CCGGTGTGCAGCAGCACTACATGAGCGAGCTGGAGCAGGTCAACCAGGATCTCGCCGAGCGGCAGCCGGTGCCCACTCTGCCCGCCGCAACCCACGCCGGTGATCGCTTGGGGATGCAGGATCGCGCCGATGCGCCGAGCGCACCGCGCCAGCCAGCTCCACCGGCTCGCCCTGAGGCAGCGAGTGCGCAGCCGGTGGAGACGAGTCTTGTCGTCGAGCATCTTCCGCCCGCCCTGCCAGCGCCTATCCCAGCCACGCCCCCACCGGCCGCTGAGGTCATTCTCGCAACGGCAGACCGCGCCTCGGATGTGTCCTCGGGCCGCACGGGCTGGCTCGACGCAGCGCTGGCCCATAGCCGTGAGCGGGCCAGGCTCCGCCAGGCCAACCAGGACGGCGAGGAGGATTGACGATGGCCGCATTCACTGCACTCCTCGCCATCCTGCTGGCACTCACGTCCCTTGGCTGGAGTCGGGCCGCTGCGCTCCCTGCCCAGGGCACAACCCGGCTCCGGACACGGTTGCGCAGATCCGGCCAGCCGGCTGCGGGGCTCATTGTCACCTCGTTCGCCTTTGTGCCGCAGCTGCTCCCGCCTGCCCTGATGCCAGCAGTGCTGATGGTGGTCGGCCTGCTGGTCGGGATGATCAGCATCGTGACTCAGCCGCTGCTGATCGTCACCGTGCCGGTCGCGATCCTGGCGGCTCGCCAGGCGACGCTCGCTGTGGCTACATGGTGGTATCGACGGCAGATGCACGCCCAGATTCTGCCGGCAGTGCAGAGTCTCACCGGTCTGATGGAGGGCGGGCGAACCATGCTTGTCGCGGCCTTCGCCGCAGTCGCCCCGACCCTGCCAGAGCCGCTGGGGAGCGAGTGGCGCTGGGTGCTCAATCGCCTCAACCTGCCCTACACCGTCGAGCGGGCTGACGGCAAGGTCGAGCGCTATACCAGCACGCATGCCTACGCCCTGGAGCAGCTGGCGGCACAGACGCCAGTCCGGCTGCACGCCCAGGTGCTAGACCAGCTGGTCGCGATCTACGAGCATCAGCTGGAGGCGCAGGCCCACCAGCGCCTCACCCAGATCGCTGCGGCGCTCGCCCGGCACGCCTCGCTCCAGCGCTCGGTCACGACGCTGCTCGGGCGAATCCGGGGCGAGGCGTACGTGATCACAGGTGCGTTTGCCGGGATTCTCGCCTGGCTGGCCTGGTCGCAGCCGGAGCGGTTCTGGCTTGCCTTTGCGGGCAGCGAGTGGGGCCTGCTCGCGGCAATCTGGTTCGGGCTCTGGCTCGTCCTGCCGGTCGTGATCGCGCTGCTGGTCGTGCGGATTCCCGATTTGCCACTCTGAAACTTCGCGAGAGGAACGTCGATGGTCATACACGGATTCGACCCCCGCCTGCCCCCGCTGCTCTGGGCCTTGACGGCAGCGCTGCTGCTGGCGGCAGCACTTACGCTCTGGCCGGCAACGCCCTACAGCCGGCTCGCCGCGTGGTGGCGACGCGCACCGCGCCTGGTCGGTGGGGCCGGCGGGGCCATTGCCCTCGTTGGCGGCTGGTGGCTCGTGAAAGCGCTCCAGCTCACCGGAACCGAGGCCATGCTGCCGATGCTGGTCGCCACACTCCTGGCGCTGATCCTCGGCATCTACCTGCCCGGCATGCCCGCACGTGCCTTCGCGCGCCGCCGTGAGCGCCTCCTGCTGCAGACCATCGACCTGGCCGGCTATCTCCAGTTCGCGGTCGAGAGCTCACAGGGCGATGCGGACCTGCTCCGTACCTACGTGCGGCGCCCGCAGCGACCGATCGCCGATGCGCAGGCGGTAGTCGGCGCGACCCTGGCCGAGATCGAGCGGCGCCGGCGCGGCAATGTCTTTGCGCTGCTGCTCGAGCACGCGGTCGAGACCGGCTCACAGCCGCTGATTGCGTGCTGTACGGCGCTCTTCCACGGCGCCCAGAACAGCCGGCGCGCCCTCGGCCCGGTGCTGGCACAGCAGCGCGAGCAGCTCTTCGACACGCTCGTTGAGGCGTGTAAGCAGCGCGCCCAGCGCCTTGAGCTGTTGCTGATCGGCATCAGCGCAGCCGCGCTCGCCTTCGGCCTGTTGCCCTGCATCCTCTATGTCATGACCGGCGGTGGTGCGGCGTTGGGAAGCTTCCTATAGGCCTGGGAGAAGCAACGATGAGCACACACGGGGCACAGCCGACAGCAGAACCGGTGGCCATCTCCGCCATCACCAGCGGCGCCACTGAGGAGGAAGCCGATCAACTGGTAGGGCAGGTTGCAGCCCAGGACGCGGAGATCGCGCGGCTCGAGGAGATGGTGCGCGACCTGCCGCAGTTGCTCGCGTCCCTGGCCGGCCACCCAGTGCTCTGGCTGCTCCTGGGCCGCGAGGGCGTTGATCGGCCGGGCGTTGAGCTGGGCACGCTGGTCGGACAGCAGGTGGTGATTGAGCGGCGGACAGACTGGCGATTCATGGTGCTGGTCGGCCTGGTCATGCTGGCGCTGGGTGTGGGCCTGGGCATCGGCCTGGCCTCGTTCTGGTGAGCCTGTAGGAGGTTATGCAATGGCGACCACAGCGAGAGCGGGCATCCGTGGGCCGGAGCTGTACGAGGCAGGCGCAATCGCCATTCATATCGCAACCCAGCGTCCCGAAGCCTTGCACCGCTACGCTCAGGGCCTGAGCGCCGTGATCAAGGCCTGGCAACTGCTCGCGGCAGACCGGCGCCTCAAAACGCTGTATATGGAGCGAGCGTTTCTCATCCACCAGCTCGAGATCCTGGAAGCGCGCGACCCGCGGGCCGTCGCGGCCGCGCTCGCCAGGCAGCGCAGCGTGTCGGCACCTGCGCCCGACGAGCCCGACGAGCCCGATCCGCTCCACGAGGCGCTGCGGAGCATCGAGGACGGGCTGGACTGAGGGAGACGAAGATGGCGATCTGGAGTGTTCTTGCTGAGGCGACACCAGGCGTGTGGGCGCTGGCCCTGATCGAGGGGCTGTGCCTCATCGCGATCCTGGCGGTCTTGCTGTGGCTCGTCGCGCGCCGATCCGGGCCGCCTCCGATGAATACGCAGCACTACGAGCAGATGCTGCTGCGCCTGGGTGAAGCCCGCGGCCGCCAGGAGGTGCTCGACGACGTGCGCATGCTGGAGCACGGCCAGCTCAAGACCCATGTCCTGGCTGTGCAGCGCTGCCTCACGCTCGCCCGCGATGCGGCATCTGTCGAGCAGCGCGACCAGTGGCTCGATGAAGGGCTGAGCCAGGCCCGGCGGCTCCTGGAGGTGGTCGTGATGCTCCATCAGTCCGTCGGCACCTCGGCGCTGCCGAGTGACCTCGAGCGAACAGTCGTCGATGTCACCCAGAGCCTGGCCGTCGCCTACCCCCGTGCCCGCTGCCAGGTCGAGGTTGCCGGGCGCAGGCCTGGCTTCATTGGCGACTCGGTCAAGCGGGCGGTCATCCTGGTGCTCTACAACGCACTGAACAACGCCTACCTGCACGGGCGCCCGGCGCAGGTCGCGGTGCAGCTGCAGTATGCCCCCGACGCGCTCATCCTGGTGGTGTGCGACGACGGCCAGGGCATGCCGCCGGTAGGCCAGCGCTCAGGCGGGCGCGGCCTACGCGATATGCGCGACCTGGTTGCGCAACACCGGGGGACGTTGCGGATCGTGAGTGAGCCGGGCGCAGGAACCCAGATGCGCGTGACCTTCCCGCTCGATAAGGCTTGCGCCTTGAGAGAAAGGAGCTGTGATGCAGCGTATTCAATTTCTGCATCCGCCAGAGCATAACCTCACATCACCGATACCCGTCCCGCGTCGGCATGTGCTGGTGGTGGACGATCACCCGCCGATCCGAGCCTGGGTGCGCGAGACCCTTGCGCCGCACATGATCGACGTCACGCCGGCCAGGTCTGGCGAGGAGGCACTCGACCTGCTCGCGCAGGGAGAACACTTCGACGCCGCCATCTGTGATGTGCTCATGCCCCACGCCGAGATCGAGGGCATCGCCGCAGCGCGGGCGCTCTGGTATGACCACAGCGTTCCGTGCCTGATTCTGACCAGCGTGCAGGAGGCCGGCACCCGGCTGGCCGCGATCTATGCGGGCGCGATGGGCTATGTGCTGAAAGACATGGCTGAGGCGGATGTGCTCGTGCGCAATGTGCTGACCCTGCTCCAGGGCCAGCGGCCGCAGGATCCCCTGGCGTCGATCGCGATCAGCGAGGGCGAGGCCCGGCAGATCGCCGAGATCCGCGCCGCCTATCTGCGGGCGATGGAGCAGCTGACGCCTCAGCAGCGGGTGGTTGCCGGGCTGATCCTGGAGGGCAAGACCAACCAGGAGATCGCGGAGAGGCTTGTCCTCTCGCGCGGCACGGTCAACTCGCACGTGAGCAACATCCTCCAGCGCCTGAACCTGGCCACTCGCCGCGACGTGAAGACCCGCGTGCTGCTCAGCTATCCAGGGGGTGACGGCAGTCCGCGAAAGAAAAGAGCCGAACCATGACAGACGAGAACGATGAGCTAACCGCCCTGGCAGAGGCTGGCGGCCAGGACGACACGATCGACGACCTGCACTGGGCGAACCTGGAGATCCAGAAGTCGCAGCGCCAGATCACGCGCGGCATGAGCGAGCTGGCCGAGGGGATCGTCAGCCTCTCGCTGATTCTGCTCGAGGTGCGCCGGCGCCGGCTCTACCGCTTCGACCAGGAGTTCGCAACCTTCGAGGGCTTTGTGGAGCGGCGCCACGGCATCAGCGCCCAGCAGGCCAACCTGTACGTGGAGGCGCTGTCCAACCTTGGCCAGCAGCAGTACCGGGCGCTGATCAGCGACCTCGGCTTCCAGCGTACCTACGCGCTGGCGATGCTGCAGAAGGCCGACCCGGCCCTGGTCGCGGCCTTTCAGCTCTTGCCGCCGGCAGAGCGGCACGCGGTAACCGTCGCCCAGATCGAGGCGGTCGACGCGGCCGTCGCCGACGAGCTCCGCAGCCGGGTGGCCCAACTGGAGCAGGAGATCACGCGTGAGCACGGCCTGCTCCAGCAAGCGCGCCGGCGGCTACAGGAGGTCGAGGAGCTCCACCAGCGGGTAACCGGCGGGCTGATCGAGGAGCGTGACAGCGCGCGCCAAGCCCTCGACCAGGAGCAGAACCAGGCCGAGCGCCTGCGCAAGCTGCTGCGCGAAGCGCGCGAGCAACCTGGGGCAGCGCGTGTGGCCAGCAGCGCGCCGGCGGGTGGTGCATCCCCAACGGCACTCCCCGCACCGCCGCCCGCTGACGCGGTCACCGAAGCGGTCGTCGTTGTGGTTGCCTACGACGTAGGCGCCATGATCAGCGACGTGCGGTCGGTGAATGAGAAGCTCGCGCGGCTGACACAGATCAGCCGCGAGGACATTCCATCTGAGCAGCGCCGGGCGCTCGCCGGCGCGCTCCAGGAGCTGGACAGGACTATTCAGGCGCTGCTGGAGGGCTAGCGCTCGATTGACGGCGAGCGCTAGCTTGCTTCTAACTTGCGCCAGTGGCACATACAGGCGACGTGTTCGTGGACTTCAGGACATATGCGCTGACTCATTCGGTACATACACAGATCTCACATATGTCCAATCAGAGACCTTGATGCTCAAGTGATGTTCTCTCAGCATTCCCAACCGAAAGCCCAGTTCGGGACGAGTTCGCGCCCAATCAACTACGGCCGACAGGGCTGCGGGGGACGATCTCGCCAAATACTCGTGAAGCGTTGGTCTATTGACCACCGCTATCTCGGCGTCGGTGCCCATTGGAATTGACATTGGGTGGCCAAAAATAAGCAGGCCCATGATCGTATTTACACCAGATGCCTGGATTTCAGGCGGCCAATTCGTTGGGTTTGTCATTGCCGCGAGGTAGCCACGTATTTGACCCAAACCCTTTTCGAGTTCGCGAAGTTTGTAGATCGTCTCGGATGGGCCAACAGGCGACAGGGAATGTTTGTAGTCTGCGATGAGAAGCTCTCGGTGCCTTTTGTCAAACACGATCAAGTCAGGAGTGAGCGGCCCACGATCTCCCTGAATCTTTTTCTCTTGCCAAACCTCGAACCCTGCGTCCTGGAATGCACGTGCCAGTCTGGAAAGAGCAATGCTCGATTGTCCCTCTATCAGCCTTTCGTATATCCGCCGCCCAGCACCTTTGTTCATCGCTCCAACAAGCATTCGCCCAGGGTTGCTCAAGGCAACAAGGCGTGGCAATAGGAACAATCGTCCGTTGGCTGATCGCACAAACGGTTGATTGGTCAACGATGCATGAGGATTTGATGTGTCATGTGTGAGAGCGCTCACGATAGCCTTGAGTGATTCGAGCCGGAGAGCGCTCATACGTTGGAGCCAACGCATCAAAGCTGGTTGAGGGAGCGTCAACATTGAGCTACCAAAGTCATGCTCTGAACCAAACAAATCATCATAGCCATCTTCAACCCACATCCAGAAGTTGCAGTTCATGAAGAGTGTGGCGAAAAAGTGGCGAAACTCATCAAGTGAAAAGCCGCCCAGATCCTTATCGGCACCCACATTCGGTAGGACTGAGGCTTTCAACCAACGCACTATCTGGGGGAAAGACTCTAACTGTCTGACCATATCTTGTGCGAAGTCAAACCCTCCGTTAACAACCTTGAAATGCCGCCGCCAATGCGCAAAATCCTGACGAAGAAGATCGGCAGGCAGTTGATTGTGGAGCTCTTCAAGGAGCCTCTGTTCATCACTTTGTTGTGATAACAGGAATAGCTCGTCGTAGTTTGAGGCTGGGAAGAAGCGGATGATCTGGTTGGGAATATCTACATTTGCCTGAAGCATGTTTCGTGACCACGCAATATGATCGACAGTGAGGTTGTGATACTGCATACCCCAAACCAGAAACTCTCGCGCTTCTTGATCGAGCTCTTGCCAGGTGGCGTTAGGGAGCCGTATTCGCCTAGTAGCAGTATTGGTCAACCATCGAATACAGTGGCCAAGACCTCCAAGCATTATCGTAAACCTGGCACTAATAAATCGCTGCTGATTGTCTTGCAAGCGCCGCTCATCGCGCCAAATGTCGCCAGCTGTCTTGAGAAGATGCCCAAGAGCCAGGTTGCGATCTCGATGCAGTATTTTGAATTTCGCATATTCCTGGTCGAGAATTTCTTGTTCGACGCGCCGAATAGTTGAGTCCATACTCTTTGAAAAATCCCTGTTGACCTGGTTAAAGCTGACCAGGAGCGAAACAAGACAAGCGCGATGAAGCACATGGAGTATAGCGATCTGATCATAGCTCTGCAAATAGCATGAAGGAGAACTTCGGTGATGCTGCCGGATGCCACGAGGCTACATCAACTCTATGTCGTCGAGCGCAAGACCATCCGCGAGATCGCCCGGATCCACCGTTGTCGCACCGCGGTGCTGCTCGCGGCGATGGACGCTGCCGGGATCGCGCGCCGCCGGCCGGGGCGACAGCGGGCGCCGCTGCCGGCCTGGGATAGCGACAAGCTCCACCAGTTGGTCAGGGCGAAAGGGTTGAAGTACGCCCGGGCCTTCGCGCGCCGGCACGGGGTCAGCAAGGAGAAGCTCGCCGTCCTGCTGGGCGCGCAGCCGCTCGATCGCGGCCGGCGGAGCCAGCAGGTCGCCGTCGAGCACGACGCCGCGATCCGCAGCGCCTACGATGCGGGCGCATCAATTAACAGCCTGGCAGCGCGCTATGGCTGTACCCGGCGCGCCATTGGCTATAGCCTGGATCGCACCAGCGGCGGAAACAATGGGAAGCCAGACCCGGAAGCCGAGCTTTGACTTCCCTATGTTTCCCGCTTGAGAGGAAAAAGCATGGCCCATCCCGAAGACCACGCTCCCCAATCCCAGGAAGATGCGCCGAGAGTCGCGCCGATCCGCGTCACCTGTCCCCACTGCGGCCGCCCGCTCGACGTCGTGCCGGTGCTGGCGGCGCCGCCGGGAAGCGAAGTCAATCCAGAGAGACCAGCGCCGTCGCCGGCGGGGCGCATCGGGCGCGCCGCACTGAGCGCGGTGCAGCGCCGGCTCTTCCCGTTCAGCGCCGCCGCCGAGCAGCAGCGCCAGCCTGGCAGCCAGGACACGAGCGATATCGCCCCCGCGGCGCCGCTCTCCTGGCGCGCAACACTCCTGGCCATGCTCGGGATCGTCATCATCGCGGCGCTGCTGATCTGGTTTGGC
>CALLZL010000341.1 GCA_937859575.1 uncultured Chloroflexota bacterium | reverse complement strand
ACCGCCGCCGAAGGGCACGCGGGTGCCGCTGGTATCGTACAGGCCGACGACGATGCGATAGCTGCCGGGTGGCAGATCAGCGGGAAGCGCAAGTGGTAGTGGAACCGCGATCTGTTCGCCGGGTTGCCAGGCGCTTGTTGGTGGCGCATCACCGCCGCCGGGGGCGATATCGATCTGCGCAACCCGGGTGCCGCCGGCATCAACAAGGTGAAGAAAGAGGGTATACTCGCCGCCCGGTGTTGCCCGTACATCCCAGGCCGGTGTGATGATCAACCGATCCGGTTCGTGCTGCACACTCACACCAGCCAGATGCAACGCATCGGCAAACAGAGCTCCAACCGGCTCGTCGTAAGGGCGTGGCAACTGATAGATCCGGGCATATTCAATATCGTGAACGATAATTCGATGTAGTGGTTCGGTCTGCTGAATAGCCGCATACACCTCGGGAAACGCACCCCGCTGCTGCGATTCGAGATAGGCAACCGCATAGTTTGCCGGGACACGGCCGAAATCGGTAATCGGGCGCACCGTCACTGGTAGGAACGGCTGCAAAGTCGGCCCGACGGCCGAGAGTACCGGCCCGCCGTTGATGTCGCGCCGGCTGCGCAGATACGCACCGACCGCATCCATACCCTCGCCCCAGCCGATCAGGAACATGCGCTGCGCGGTGGCCCCACCGCCGAACAACGGGTTGTAATAGCTCAGATAGTAGGGGTGGTAGGTGAGCGGCTGGCTGATTTCGGCGGCAAGGAGCAGCGCGGCACCGGCGAGAGCCGGCCGCCGGCCGACGCGCTGCCTTATCGTGCGCAGCAGCCAGTCGAGGCCAGGTGCCGCCAGCACACACAACGCCGGCCACGACGGCAGCACATAGCGGTCGAATTTCTTCGGCCCAAGTGTCATCACCAGTGTCCAGAAGGCCACACATGCCAGCAGCACCAGCAGCACACGCCGATCGGGCCCGTAGCTGTTGCTGCGCAGGGCGGGCAGCGCCAGCAAGAGCCCAAGCAACAGCACAGGGGTAGCGCGGAACAGGTTGGCTGCCGGGTAGAAGAGCCAGCCCGGATCGCCGATCGCCTGACCCATAAAGAACTGCCCATCGCCATTAGGGCGCCCGCCGTTCGAGATAATCTCGCCGAGATACGCCTGCATGGCACGCCCTGGATCGACCCAGAGAGCCGGCCAGAGCACCAACACGACCAGGAGCGCGGTAGCCAGCCAGATCATGTAGGAAGCGATCACCTGCCGAGTAATGCCCAGCCAGCGCCGTAGATCACGCCCCGGCCGGCCGGCGGCCAGTTGCAGCACCAGCAATGCTACACCAACAAACGGCAGTAAGATGAGCGCCGGCCCTTTGGTGAGCAGCGCCAGCCCGGCACATACCGCCGATGCCAGCAGCGGCATTATCGCGGTGCGGCCGGTGGTATGGTGGGTAGCGCGCAACAGCAGCAGCAGGCAGAGCGTGGCCGTACCGGTCAGCAATCCATCAAGGTGCAGCAGGCGTCCATGGGCGATCAGATACGGGCTGAACCCCCAGAGCAAGGCGCTGATCAACGCCAGGCGCGCACCAAGCAACTGCCGCAACAGCAGATACCCAAGCATGATCCAGAGCACCTGTAGCAATGCCGGCACCAGCCGCAGCCATGCCAGGTGTTCGAGAGGGTTCGCCGGTGCGGGCCAACCAGCGGCAACCGCCACCCGTTCGAGCCACAACCCGGCGCTTCCGGCCCACATGAGTGTCACGCCGGGATGCCCGGTCTGTACAGTATCGGCCCAGTTGCCACGGGTGATCGCCGTGCTGAAACGTTCGGTACGTGCGATCCAGTGGTAGGCTTCATCGTGGGTGAGGAAATCGGCCAGGCCGGCACTACGCGGCAATAATGCCGCCAGGCCGACCAGCAAGAGCGGCAGCCAGCGGGGAAGTGTGTGTCGAGCCTGTTCCATAGCGTGGCATTGTAGCAGATTCTTGTGGTGTATTCGGTGCAAAGGCCCACCCCACCCGCAGAAACGAGCCGCCGGGCTCACCCCGGCCGACATCGGCTGCGGAAGCTGGCCGCAGCAAGATATTTGGGCGTATGCGGGCGAGACGCCCGCGCTCCCAGCGATCAATCGTTGTGCACTTTGCTGCAAGCAGGGTATACCGAAAGGGAAAGCAGCTGCGGATCTTCGTTTATACTACGACATAATGATGCAACCCTGCTGAAACACGAGAGGAAGGGGCATGACCTTCCGCAAACAGAGCCGTTCGCCACTTGCGGCAATCGAGCCGCGGCTGCGTACCCTGCTGCCGGCCGATCTGTATGCCGCGATGTGGATGACCCCCGATGTCGCCACGCTCACGAATGTCTTCGACCATCTGCGGACCCTCCATCGTGCGTTGATGAATTACCTGCCGCGCGAGGTGATCGAGCGCCTGCCAACCCCCGGTGATGTACGTTTTACCTGGCAGGAGGGTGCGTTGATGTTCACCGATCTGGCCGGCTTTACCCCGCTTGTCGAGGCCGGCCAGGCGAGCGGGCGTGTCGGTGCCGAAACACTTCTGGCGCTGCTCAACCGCTATTTCGCCGAGATGATCGCAATCATCAGTAAATCGGGCGGCAATTTGCTCGAATTTACCGGCGATGCGATGCTGACCCAGTTCCCTGCCAATCGCCGCCGCAACGAAACAGCTCAAGCGATCCGCGCCGGGTTGCGTATGCAACGTGCTATGGCGCAGTTCGCCCGGGTCGAAACGGCTCAGGGAGTCTTTACATTCGGCATGCGGATCGGGATCCACAGCGGCCGCTTCCTCAGCGCGGCGATCGGCACTCCACGCCGCATGGAACAGGTACTACTCGGTTCTGCCGTTCGGCAAGCAAAACATGTCGAAACCGCCGGGCATGTCCGGCGGGTCTGTGTCTCGTCTGCCGCCCATGCCCAGGTTGATGGCCAGTTTTCGTACGAGCCACTCGGCAGCGATTTCGGCCTGGTGATCGATGATCTGACGGATGATCAGCTTGGCGAATATGAGATTGCGCCGTCGAGCCGGACTGCCGGCCCGGTGCTGCTCGATCGCAGTATCGGCGGGATCGTGCGTAGTATCGAACACGCCGTCGATCTGATCGAGCCGTTGGCGAGTTATGTTCCAATGCCGATCCTCAATCTGGTGGTTGAACATGCGGCACGCCGCCGGATCGCGCCCGAATTCCCCGATCTAACGGTGATGTTTGTCAAACTCGCCGGCCTTGCCGAGTCGGTTGATCTGGCAGCGACCGACGAAATACCCGGCCTGTTGGCAAGCTTCTCGCATCTGTTTGCCCTGATCACGGCAGCCGTCGAAGCACGTGGCGGTGTGCTGAAGAATATCACCCATCAGAACACCGGATCCGACCTGCTGATCTTTTTCGGTGCACCGATGGCACACCCGGATGATGCACGCCGGGCGGCAGCAACTGCACTCGCAGTTCACGAGATCGTGCGGAACCACACACCACCACGGATCGACGGCATCCCGGCACGGATCGATTGCCGTATCGGCATGGCTTATGGCCCGGCCTTCGTGGCCGAAATCGGCGAACCCAACGGTCGCCGCGAGTACAATCTGCTCGGCGATGTCGTCAATACTGCCGCTCGGCTTGTGAGCCATGCCCGTACCGGCCAGATACTGGTGACCGACCCGCTGAACCAGTTGATCGGCACAAACCACAACACACGCCTGCTCGGGCCGGTGGCCCTTAAGGGCAAAGAGATGAGCCAACTGGTGTTCGAACTGTTGCGCCCCCGGTGATATGGCGGCAAAAGTGGCGCAAGAGTCGCTGGTGTGGTACAAAAGATCCATGCATAGCTCAACCACCACCCGGCTGCTGCCGATCGATCCTCATACTCCCGCATCGGATGCGATCGCCGAAGCGGCAGCGCTCATCCGCGCAGGCCGTCTGGTCGCCTTCCCTACCGAAACTGTCTATGGTCTGGGGGCCAATGCACTCGATCCGGTAGCGGTCGCTGCCATCTTTCGCGCCAAGGGTCGGCCGGCCAACGATCCGCTGATTGTGCATATTGCCGCTGCCGCCGATCTGATTTCGATCGCCGCCGACCTCCCGCCGATTGCACAGATCCTTGCCGATCGCTTCTGGCCTGGTGCGCTGACCCTGGTGGTACCGCGGCAGCCGCATGTTCCGGCGAACCTTGCCGCCGGCCGGCCGACGGTCGCCGTGCGCATGCCAGCACATCCGGTGGCGCTGGCGCTGATCCGTGCCGCCGGTGTGCCGATTGCCGCGCCGAGCGCCAACCTCTTCTCGCGCCCCAGCCCGACTACTGCACAGCATGTGCTCGATGATCTAAGCGGGCGGATCGATCTGGTGCTCGATGGTGGCCCAACCCGGATCGGCCTTGAATCCACTATTGTTGATCTGACGCTTGCAGCGCCGCGCATCCTGCGCCCCGGCGGTATCCCGCTCGAAGCACTACGTTCCCTACTGCCTGATATCACCTTTGCGCCACGCTACCAGGCACTTGAAGATCAGACGGCACTTGCAGCACCCGGCTCGCTGCTCAAACACTATTCGCCGCGTGCCGAGCTCCGGCTCGTCGCCGGCCCACGCCTCGCCGCACTGGCTCATCTGCGGGCCACAACAGCCCGGCTGGTGGCTACCAATCACCGAGTTGCGCTGCTGCTGGCCGATGAAGATGCCGCTACCCTGGCCGATCTGCAGTGCCCAATCGCCCGCCTTGGCCCGGCTGCCGACACCACCCGGATCGCGGCCCGCCTCTTTGCCGCCCTGCGCGAGGCCGATGCGACCGGAGTCGATATCATCCTGGCATATGTCGCAGCCCAATACGGTCTGGGTCAGGCGATCCAGGATCGCCTGGTGCGCGCCGCCGAAGGTCGCGTGACGACCGTCACTGATGGTATACTTTGATACTTACACCGAGAGAGGAGCAAGACGCTGGTGAAACTCCTACGAACCCTCTTCAGCGGCGGGCATACACCAGGCGACGACGCAATCCATCTGTATGTGCGTTGTGATCGCTGTCAAAGCCTGGTGCATGTACGCATCGATCCACGCAATGATCTCGCGGTTGAATATGACGATGGCGACGATCCGGCAGGCTACCGGTTGGTGAAAGAGATTATGGATTCACGCTGCTTTCGCCTGATGCGTGCCGAGATCAGTTACGACCGCGGCAAACGTGAGTTGGCGCGTTCGCTCGATGGCGGTACCTTCATCACCCGCGAAGAATACGAGAAGCAGTAAAGCCAAGGCAGCAACTGAACCGCGACCTCGGCCCGATTCGATCCATCGAGGAGAAATACTTCATGGCGTTGCCCACCTGCCCACGTTGCCAGAGCAATGCTCACGTCCTGATGGTGCAGACCGCCGCCGGCGATTCGGCGATCCCCGCCGAACTACGTAGCGCGATTGCCGCACCACCGCCACCCGTTCGGCCGCCCGGCCAGATCGGCTGCATGAGCCTGATCATTACAACCGTCCTCGCGCTGTTGATCAGCATGGCTGCCGCACTGGTCGCCGAGTATACCGCCCTCCTGAGCGGTATTCCTCGCACCGTCGAGGAATCGGCTGCCGGCTTGCGCCAGGATTCAGCCTTCAGCGGTATTGTTGTCTTTATGTTCGGCTTTGTAGCGATCTTTTCGGTTTTTGTCTATCGGCACTTCCGGTCCAGCACTATCTTCTCGCTCACTGCCGAACGCTGGCGTCGCGCGCGCAAGAACTGGGAACAACTGGCCTTTTGCACGACATGCAGTGGCGTCATTGCCCCTGAAGATCGTTGGTTCCCGGCCGATTATGTCAAAAGTTACCTGCAGGAACAACGGCCTGCTCAACCACCGGTAGATGGAGTATCACCATGAGCATAAGCGGCGAAACGATTCTGGTGCGCGGTGCATGCCCACACGACTGCCCAGATACATGTGCGACCATCACCGAGGTGCGTGATGGGCGGGCGATCCGCTTTGGTGCCGACCCGGATCATCCTGTGACGGCCGGCTGGCTGTGTGCCAAGGTACGCCCATACCTCGAACGGGTCTATCGCCCCGATCGTTTGCTCTACCCGCTGCGGCGTGTTGGGCCGAAGGGCGGCGGGAACTGGGAACGGATCTCGTGGGAAGCAGCAATTGATGAGATCACAACCCGCTGGAAGGCGATCATCGCAGAATATGGGGCGGCCGCCATTCTGCCCTATTCCTATAGCGGCACCCTCGGCATCCTCCAGTCGGGGGTGACCGATGCCCGGTTGTGGGGCCGTATGGGTGCCAGCGGGTTGGATCGCGCTATCTGCTGTGCCGCCGCGCATGCTGCCGTCGCCGCGACGCTCGGTGCACGCCATACCGCCGATTATGCCGATGTACAACATAGTAAACTGGTGCTGATCTGGGGCCATAACCCGGCCAGTACCGCACCGCACTTCATGCCCTTCCTGCGCGAAGCTCAGCGCAACGGTACGCATGTGGTGGTGATCGACCCACGCCGCACGCTCACGGCGCGCTCGGCCAATCAGCATCTGCAGCCACGGCCGGCTACCGATGGTGCGCTTGCGCTTGGCCTGATGCATGTCATCTTCGCCGAAGGGCTGCACGACGAAGCCTGGCTCGATGCGCACAGCAATGGCTGGCACGAACTGCGTGAGCGCGCCGCTGAGTACCCGCCCGAACGAGTGGCCGAAATCAGTGGTATTGCCGCCGCAACTATCAGCGCACTGGCGCGCCGCTATGCCACCACGCGCCCGGCTCTCCTCAAGATCGCCGATGGTATTCAGCGCCATCAGAATGGTGGGCAGACCTTCCGCGCACTGTTGTGCCTGCCGGCTGTCGTGGGTCAGTATGGCGTACGTGGCGGTGGGTTGGCCTATTCAACCGGCGGGTATGCGCTCTGGAACAACGAGGCGCTCAGCCATGCCGGCGAGCATCAGCCGACCCCGCGCACGATCAATATGAACCGGCTCGGCGCAGCCCTGAGCGGTGAAGTAAATGATCCGCCAATCAAGTCGCTCTTCGTGTATGCCGCCAACCCGGTCGGCTCAACACCCAACGCCGGCCTGATCGTCGCCGGCTTGCAACGCGAAGATCTTTTTACGGTCGTACACGAGCAGTTTCTAACCGATACCGCCGATTATGCCGATATTGTGCTACCGGCAACCACGCAACTCGAACAGGTCGATCTGCATCGGCCCTACGGCCACCGCTCTTTGCAGTACAACACACCGGCGATTGCACCGCTCGGTGAATGCAAGAGCAACTGGGATGTCAGCCGCCTGCTGGCGCATGCCATGGGGTACGATGAGCCATGGCTGCACGAAAGCGCCGAAGATGTGCTGCGTACATTGATTGACGCAACCCGTGCCGAAAATCCGTACCTCAGTGGTATCACGCTCGAACGACTGCAGACCGAGGGTACGGTACCGCTCCACTTCACTGCCGAAACGGATGTGCCATTTGCCGGTGGGCGCTTTGCGACTGCATCGGGCAAGATCGAGTTGTTGGCTGCGTCATTGGCCGATGTCGGGCTCGATCCATTGCCGGAATATGTCGAGCCGGCTGAGTTCCGCCAGGCTCGCGAACGTGGCATCGCCAATGGCCTGGTGCTGATTTCAGGTGCGTCGCATCATTATGTCTCGTCGAGCATGGCCAACCAGCCGAGCCTGCAACGGCGTGAAGGATCGCCGTTTATCGAGATCAATCCAGCCGATGCCGCCGCCCGTGGTATTACCAACGGCGAGGATGTACTGGTCGAAAATGATCGTGGCTGGTGCCGGCTGCGCGCCGTCGTCACCGATGATGTGCCGGTTGGGGTGGTTGTCTCTCCCAAAGGGCCGTGGGCCAAGCATACCAGCCGTGGGCGCAATATCAACTGGGTAACACCCGATGCTCTGGCGGATCTCGCCGGCCAGAGCACCTACCATTCCAATATTGTGCAGGTCAGCAGCGCCGACTGAAAAGCAACCCTTGCCAACATTGTGGAGGAGGCCGCTCGCTACCATATTTGAGCGTCTTTCATACGCCAACAAAGGAGACACTATGCCACCCGTTGCGACGCGCAGTGTTTCGCTGCGCACCGAGATTCCCGGCCCACGTTCGCGCGAACTCACAGCCCGGCGCGAAGCAGCGACACCAAGCGGGTTGTACAAAGCGCATCCGATTGCTGTAGCTCATGCCGATGGTGCATTGGTAACGGATGTTGATGGCAACACTTTCATCGATTTTGTGGGTGGTATTGGGGTGCTGAATGCCGGCCACACGCCGCCCGAAGTGGTTGCTGCCATCCAGGAGCAAGCCGGCAAATTGCTGCACTTTTCGGCACTCGTCGGCACCTACGAACCGTATGTCGAACTGTGTGAGCGCTTGAACGAGGCTGCGCCGATTAGTGGTCATTGCAAGACGATCCTTGCCAACAGCGGTGCCGAGGGTGTCGAGAATGCGATCAAGATCGCCCGTGCCGCCACCGGCCGCCCGGCGATTATCGCCTTCGACGGCGGCTACCATGGGCGCACGCTGCTCACCCTGAGCCTGACATCCAAAACCACCTTCAAGAAGTTTGTCGGCCCGTTTGCCCCCGAGATCTACCGCGCACCATTCCCCTATACCTACCAGGCTCGCAATGCCGACGGTTCGCTCGTTGATGAAGCGACCTATGCCGATACCTGTATTACCCAGCTCGAAAAGATGCTCCTGACGCATGTCGATGCGGCGGCGGTCGCCGCAATCATTATCGAGCCGGTGCAGGGCGAAGGCGGTTTCATCCCGGTGCCGCCGGCCTATATGCGCCGGCTGCGCGAACTGTGTGATCGAATCGGCGCATTGCTGATTGCCGATGAGGTGCAGTGCGGTTTTGGCCGCACCGGTACGCTCTTTGCCATGGAGCAGATGGGTGTTGAGCCCGATCTGCTGATCAGCGCCAAATCGATCGCCGCCGGCATGCCGCTCGCTGCCGTCACCGGGCGCGCCGAACTGATGGACAAAGTGCCGATCGGCGGGATCGGTGGCACCTACGGCGGTAACCCGCTGGCGTGTGGGGCTGCGATCGAGGGGCTCAGGGTGATGCCCGAACTACTGCCGCGCGCCTCGGCGATCGGTGCCGCCGTTCGCGAACGTGGCGCGCACTGGAGCGCCGAGCTCCCCTTCATTGGCGATGTGCGTGGCCTGGGTGGCATGATGGCGATCGAGATCGTTACCGACCGCGAGAGCCGCACACCGGATCCGGCGCGGACCCAGCGGGTGATCGACGCCTGCCTGCAACGCGGCTTGCTGACCATGCGCGCCGGGCTGTATACCAACTGTATCCGGCTGCTCATGCCGCTCATGATTACCGGCGAACAACTCACCGAAGGGCTCGACATCCTCGATGAGGCGCTGCGTAGTGTGGCATAACCCCTTCGGAGCAATCTTTGGACATATCATTCTGATGACAGTTGCCGCATGATGCCCCTGACACACGTTATACGATGATTGGCGGTATGAACCATGCAGATTACAATTGTCAATACTCGCCCTGATCATCTGGCACAACTGGCGATCCATCAGCGGATCTGCTTTCCGACCCTTGCCGAGCACGAGTTGATGAACGAAGAACACTTCGCTTCGCAACTGCACCTGTTCGCCGAAGGGCAGCATGTGGCCCTCGACGGCGATCGGGTGGTTGGCCAGAGCAGTACATTGCGCTGCCGCGCCGATCAGGTGTTTCAACCGCATACCTTCCACGAGATCATCGCCGGCGGCTTCTTCACAACGCACGATCCACACGGCGAATGGTTGTATGGTGCCGATATGAGCGTACACCCCGACTACCGTGGGTTGCGCATTTCATCGCGGCTCTACGAGACGCGCAAACAGCTTGTACGCCGGCTCGGGATGCGGGGCATGATCGCCGGTGGGATGCTCCCCGGTTACCGCAGCCATGCCGATCGTTTGAGTGTGGAAGACTATGTCGCCCAGGTGGCTGCCGGCCAGCTTTTCGATCCAACCCTGACCCCGCAGATCCGTAGTGGGTTTATCCCACGCGGCGTCGTATACGACTATATCGAAGACGCGGCGATTACGCCCCATGCCTC
The DNA here is from genome assembly GCA_937859575.1 of uncultured Chloroflexota bacterium. Taxonomy (GTDB): domain Bacteria; phylum Chloroflexota; class Chloroflexia; order Chloroflexales; family Roseiflexaceae; genus CALLZL01. Next base: position 2,191 of record CALLZL010000341.1, on the reverse strand, counting down.
GCTGCTGGTCTGGGAGAATACGGATTTTACCGCATCAGAAAGCCAATAAATCACTCTTTGGCTTTCTGATGCTCTGGAAGAGAAGTTGAAAACTCATAAAGGCGGTTTATAGCGTCCTAATGGGGAAGACGCTTGACAAGTGCGGTATACTGCGTATTGAAGGCGAATACGCCATTAGAACATTTGTAAGGAAGGAACGTACACCTATGCAGAAGACCGACTTCATCAAGGCTGTTGCCGATCAGGCCAACATGTCGCAGAAGGACACCAAGGTTGTGATTGACACTGCACTGGCAGTGATTGAGGATGCCCTCAAGCGCGGCGAGAAGGTCACCCTGACGGGTTTCGGCACCTTTGAGGTTCGCCAGCGCCAGGAGCGCGAAGGTGTCAACCCGCAGACCCGCGCCAAGATCAAGATCCCGGCAACCAAGACACCTGGCTTCAGCGCGAGCAGCACACTGAAGGAAGCGGTCAAGGGCAGCTAGTGCTGCGGTGAGTATTCGCCGCAACCGGCCCTTTCCAGACGGAGAGGCAGATGCGTATCACGCGTCTGCCTTTTTTGTTTCTGGCTTATCAGGAGAAACCCTGCGATGTTCTCAGCACTTGCCGGTATCTTCCTCAATATTCTGGTTCCGGTCTTTACCCTGGTTGGCCTCGGTACGGTTGCCGGCCGGCGGCTCAACCTCGAAACACGCACCCTGACCCGCTTTGCCTACTATCTGCTGACACCGGCGTTTGTGCTGGATGCGATGAGTCGTGCCACGATCCAGGCCGATCTGGCATTACGCATGATCGGCTATACCATCTCTGTTCATCTGGCGTGCGCTGCGTTGGCATATGCCGTTGCCCGAGCCCTTGGCCGGCCATCCCAGGTGATCGCTGCGTATATCCTGATCGCGGTCTTCGGTAATGTTGGGAATTTCGGCCTGCCGATTATACAGTTTGCCTATGGCGACGAGGCGCGCTTTTCGGCCGCCCTCTACTTTGTCGTCAATACCACAATCGCCTTTGTGGTTGGTGTGAGTGCCGCCAACTGGAATAGCGGCGGTAAGTTGCGCGCTGCTCTTGCTGTTGCGCGAACGCCGGCGATCCTCGCTGTTCCACCCGCGCTCTTGATCAACGGGTTATCGCTTGAACTGCCGCTGTTTGCCTCGCGCTCGATCGGCCTGCTGGCCGCCGCACTCATCCCAACCATGCTGATCGCCTTAGGTGTGCAACTGGCGCAGGTCGGCCTGCCACGCCTCAGTAGTGATATTCTGCTTGGCAGCGCCGTACGGCTAATCGGTGGCAGCCTGCTGGCATTCGCACTTGCCACACCATTCGGTATCGGCGGCCTCGAACGCGGCGTCGGCATCTTGCAGGCAAGTATGCCGGCCGCCGTCCTGGCTTCCATTATCGCTCTTGAGTATGATCTGCTGCCGCAGTTCGTCGTTGCGACGGTATTCGTCTCAACACTGCTGAGTGTCGTGAGCCTGACGATCATCCTTGCACTGTTATAGGGGTAGTCGCACGCAGTACAGCGTGTGCCCCACACGCCTGTTGGCCGGATCTATTCAAAGATGATCGTTCGGTTGGCATGGAAGAAGACGCGCTCTTCCAGCACAAGGCGCAACGCCCGTGCCAGCACGATCTTCTCGACATCACGGCCGGCCTGCGCCATGGCAGTTGCGGTATAGGTGTGATCGACCGGCAGCACACTCTGGGCAATGATCGGCCCGGTGTCGAGATCTTCGGTCACGAGATGTGCCGTCGCACCGATAATCTTCACGCCACGCTCGAAGGCTTGCCGGTAGGGGCTGGCACCGATGAAGGCCGGCAAGAAGGAGTGGTGAATGTTGATGATCCGATTGGGAAAGCATGCCAGAAACCGGGGTGTCAGCACGCGCATATACTTGGCCAGCACGATGTAATCCGGCTCATACGGCGTAATTGTATCGATCAGTGCCTGTTCATGCACTTCACGATCATACCCTTCGTGCGAGACATGATGAAATGGGAGATCGAATTTCCGTACCAACCGGCCAAGGGTTGCATGGTTGCTTACAACCGCCATGATCCGCGCCGGTAGTTCATCATACGCATCACGCAGCAGAAGATCACCAAGGCAATGCGGCTCGCGGGTGGCCAGCACAACGATACGCCGCTGTTGCAGCGCAGTGAGCCGGATAGTTGCGCTTGCCGGCAACAATGG
>CALLZL010000340.1 GCA_937859575.1 uncultured Chloroflexota bacterium | reverse complement strand
CGGCATACGAGATAAGCTAGTGACTGGAGTTCAGGACGTGTGCTCTTCCGATCTACGCAGGTGCTGGCCGCATACCCTACCCTCCTCGAAGTGATTGCGACGCAGGCCAACACCCATACCGAAGTGACCCTCGAAACAGAGCCGGCTCGGTATCTTGATGTGCAGATCTCACCACTCTACGATCCGCGGCAACGCCTGGTAGGGCGCCTGATCGTCTGGCGTGACATTACGCGACTGAAGCGTATCCAGACTCAGCTCGAACAGCTCGCGACCATCGACATGCTGACGCAGGTGTACAACCGGCGCTACTTCCTCGAACTCGCCGAACGTGAGTTTCTACGTTCGGTACGCTACCGGCATCCCTTAGCACTTGTGTTAATCGATTTAGATTACTTCAAGCAGATCAATGATCGCTTCGGCCACCCGGCCGGCGACAAGGTGCTGTTCGAGTGTGCCCAGATCTGTCGCGCCAGCATCCGCGAATCTGATATCTTTGCCCGCTTTGGCGGAGAAGAATTTGCAGTGCTTATGCCGGAAACAGACGCCGGCGATGCGCTGATGGCAGCCGAGCGGATTCGCTCGGCGCTTGCGACAACTCTGATCAACCTCGACGGAACGCAGCTGACAATCACCGCCAGCCTGGGGATCGCCATAATCGACAACGACGATACCACAGTTGCCTACCTGGTGAATCGGGCCGATAAGGCGCTGTATCGCGCCAAAGAAGCCGGTCGGAATCAGGTTGTGAGCTGGCCTGCCGGATTATCAACGGCCTACCAGTTCTGAGCAGCATACCCGGCATAGCCCGACGCATGACAACACCCACCGACATCGCCTCCCCGCCATCGATGCATGCAGCCCAACAGCAATGCTATAATACGCTCGAACGATTGTCGCGTGAGGCCAGCATGCTAGAACAGATCGATCTTGACCGGCAGCTCGGGAAGAGCGAATACCGTGAGCGACGCAACGAACTGCGCGATCGACTGCAAAATGTCATGCAGGGGGTGCTCGAAGCCCATCTACCGGTGGCGGTGATCATCGAAGGGTGGGCCGGCACCGCAAAAGTGCAGACAATCGCCGTCATGACGCGCCGGCTCGATCCACGTGGCCTGCGCGTGCATCCAATCACACCACCCCGCACCTACGAAAAGCAGTTCCCCTGGCTACATCGCTTCTGGCGTCTGATTCCGAGTTATGGGCGGATCGCGTTCTTCGACCGTTCGTGGTATCGCGAAGTGCTGGCAGCCCGTGTGCGCTATGGGCTTGAGCCACACCAGTTTCGTGATCGCTGCGAAGATATGGCGATCTTCGAACGCCAGCTCGTGGATGACGGTGCGGTATTACTCAAGTTCTGGCTCCATATCTCGAAGAAAGAGCAGCGGCGGCGTTTCCAACGGTTGCTCAGCAACCGGCTGACCGCCTGGCAAGTGACGGATGAAGATCGCTGGCAGCACCGTAACTACGAGAAGGTCGCCGCTACCGTCGAAGATGCAATGGCCCGCACCAGTACGCCAACCGCCCCCTGGATGGCAATTCCGGCAAGTTGCACACGCTATGCCAGGATTGCCGTTATGGAATCGGTCGTCATGACACTCGAACAGCGCCTGGGAATCACCGTGCCACCCGACACTAGCCACAGCGATGATGATCATTTTGATCATGGCGGTGGTGCCTATCGGCGAGTCAAGGTCGAGGCGACCGGCACACGGCGCAGCGATCATGCCGAACCGCGCAGCAATGGGGTTGCCGAGCATGCAATGGTCGCAACCATAGCACCGATTGTCAGCCCGATCGTTGCCCCCGGTATTTTGCGTACTGTTGATCTGAGCCTGCGTGCCGATGAGAAATCGTACAGCAGCCAGCTTGCCGAGCTGCAGGCCTATATGCATCTGCTGGGCTTCGAGATCTACCGGCAGCAACGGCCAATTGTGCTGGTATTCGAGGGATGGGATGCCGCCGGTAAAGGCTCCGGCCGGCGACGACAAGATCCGCCATTATCTGTATCGATTCTGGCGCCGGCTCCCGCCACGTGGCCAGATGGCGATTTTCGACCGTTCGTGGTATGGCCGGGTGCTTGTCGAACGGGTTGAAGGGTTCGCTCGCCCGGATGAATGGCAGCGTGCCTATAGCGAGATCAACGAATTCGAACGACAGCTGGTTGATTTCGGCACGGTGATCTGCAAGTTCTGGTTGCATATCAGCCCGGAAGAGCAGCTGCGCCGCTTTGAAGAGCGCCAGACGGTGGCATATAAGGCATGGAAGCTGACCGACGAAGACTGGCGCAACCGCGAGAAGTGGCCACAGTACGAGGATGCCGCCGACGAGATGCTCTTGCGCACCAGCACACCCTATGCACCCTGGACGATCATCGAGTCGGAAGATAAGCGCTACGGCCGGCTGAAAGTGTTACGCACGGTGGTTCAGCGGCTCGAAGCAGATCTGGGGAAGGTCGAGCTCTAGCCGGGTATACACCCGCACACCCATCGATAGCAGAGGAGAGAAGATGCGTCTGAGTGAAGATAAAGTGCGCCGGATTGCCGAACGGCTGCACGACGAGCTCGCCGAGCGCGAAATGCTTGAATATCGCGAAGCACGCGGTGTGCGTGCCGACATCGGCCGCGCGGCACGGGTAAAGGCGATCTACGATTTTATTATTGCCGATCTGCAACAGGAAGAAGCGATCGACGCCGAAGTCGAGCGCATCCTCGACACCTATTCGCGTGAACTCAAAGGCACCGAACGCGATGTGCTGTTCCGCAAACACAAAGAAGAGGTTGCCCGCAAGCGCGGCTATGTGTTATAGACACCGTTAGCGCCGCTGCGCCAGCAGTTCGACCAGCATCGCCAGCACGTCGTCGCGCTCGGCACCGCTGAGCGCCAGGGCAAGCTGGGCATTCAGCAGGCCATACTTCACACCGACATCATAGCGCGACCCGACCATTTCGAGTGCCAGGTAGCGTTCACGCACCGAGAGCTGGTTGAGCGCCGGCGAGAGCTGGATCTTCGCATCGGTTGCGGCGGCATTCACCTGATCGGCGAGGATGTCGAGCACGGTCGGCGTCAGCACATGCATGCCAAAGAAACAGAGGTAGTGACCGGCCCGCAGCCCCGGCACCGCCAACAACTGCTCAGCCTCCGTCGGCGTCGGCTTCTCGGCAACATGCTCGACAAGATAGAGATCCTGGCGCCCGGCAACCCGCCGCCCACCGATCACACCATAGTATGGCAAGAGATGTTCACGCGACGGCTGCACCCCCGAGACGGCGCACGCCTCGCGAGTCGCTATTTCGACAAGTTGCTGCGCACAGCTACGCGTCGTGTGACTGAGGTACAGATGATCTCCGACAAGATGCAGAAATGGGTCGATCCCAACAAAGCTGCGCGCACAAAAGACGGCATGGCCATACCCGCGTGGCTCGGGCTGCTCGACAAATTGCATGCGGGTGGCATGCTCGCCGGCTGCATCACTGTAGGCAGCCGTATCACCCGGGCCGACAATCACACAGATCTCGTCGATCCCTGCCGAAAGCGCCTCCTCGACAATGATACTCAACACGGCCTTCGATGCACCATCCCGATCGATCACCCGTTGTAACGGCAGCGAGCGCTGGGTACGCCCGGCAGCAGTGATCACCGCTTTTGTGACACGCACAGCCCGTTCCTCTCGTGCTACATCTTCGCTGTGCGATTATAGCAGAGAACACTACATCTGTGCCTGCATCAAGCCTTTGTATCGGGCGCTTTCAAAGTCCGCGAGGCTCAGAACCGATCGTAGTAAGCATACCTGCATAATGAGGAAAATCTATGACACGAGATGCCACATCTCAGGATCACGACCATGATCATGACCATGATCACGACCATGATCACGACCACGACCACAACCATAGCGGAGGGTTACGCGGGATATTTAGTCGCATCTTCCACACCCATGGTCATGCCGATCAACAACAGATCCTGGCGAGTGATCCGGCCCTTGCAACTGCCGAAGGGATCCGGACGGTCTGGCTGGCATTGGCGGCACTCGGGGCAACCACCGTGGTGCAGATCATCATTCTGATCGGGAGCGGCAGTGTAGCCCTACTGGCCGACACCATCCACAATCTGGGGGATGCGCTCAATTCAATTCCGCTGCTGCTGGCGTTCTACCTGGCACGGCGGGCGGCGGATCGGCGTTATACCTATGGCTGGGGCAAAGCCGAGGATGTTGCCGGGATTTTTATCGTGCTTTCGATTGCCGTCAGTGCGGCGATCATCTTCTGGGAATCATTTCGCAAACTCTTGAATCCCGAGCCGATTGCATTTGCCGGCTGGGTTGCCGCCGCCGCGATCATCGGTTTTGTCGGCAACGAAGCCGTAGCATGGTTGCAGATCCGTACCGGCCGCCGCATTGGTTCGGCCGCGCTGGTGGCCGACGGTATGCATGCCCGTACCGACGGCCTCACCTCGCTGGCGGTGCTGCCGGCAGTGATCGGATCAGTGCTTGGCTTCCCGATCGTCGATCCGATTGTCGGCATCATTATCGGTGTTGTGATCCTGTTCATTGTGCGCGATTCAGCACGTACCATGTGGCACCGGCTCATGGATGCCATCGATCCTGATCTTGTGGATCGGATTGAGCAAGTTGCCGGCGACACCAACGCGGTTCAGCATGTTCACGATATACGCGTTCGCTGGGTTGGCCATCGGCTGCACAGCGAGCTACACATTGTCGTTGATGAAGATCTGCCGACCCATGCAAGCCATGCGATTGCCGAGTCGGTGCGCCACGAACTACTTCATCAGATTCCCTACCTGTCGGTGGTGTCGGTGCATGTCGATCCCTGCGGCCATAGCGGCAACGACCATCATGCCGATCTGGCACATCATGATCACCTGATCCAGCGCCCGGCATAACCACCGGGCGACAGTGCAGATTAAAGAGGTATCACACCCCGTAGCGTATGGAAACCCCCGTGAAACCCATTGTAACGGCATGTATAGCCCCAGAGCCGGCCGGCTGTTCACGCAGTCGGCCGGTATGTCTGTCTCCTCATTGGTATACTGTACGTAAGCACAAGAAAGAGATACCGCATGCCAAACAGCACTATCTGCCTGACATTCGATTTCGATGCAATGTCGGTCTGGTTTGGATACGCACAGACAACGCCAGCCATGCTGTATCGTGGCGAATACGGAGCACGGGTTGGTGTTCCACGCCTGCTCGAACTGCTGCGCCGCCATGCAATCAAGGCAACCTTCTTCATACCAGGGCATACGATCGATTCGTTCCCCGAGGCAGTTGCCCAGATCCTGGCCGACGAACACGAAGTCGCGCATCATTCGTATGCTCATGTCGATCCAAGTGAGCAGACACCGGCCGAGGAGCGGGCCGACATGGAGCGCGCCCTCGAATCACTGGCACGGATCGGCGTGACGCCACTCGGCTTCCGCTCGCCATCGGCCGATTTCTCGCAGGCCACGCTTGGCCTGCTCGAAGAGTATGGTTTTCGTTATGATTCGAGCCTGATGGCCGATGACTTCCGGCCGTACCACCCGCGACGCGGCGATCGCGTCGGTCGCCACGAGCCGCTCGTCAAGGGGGTGGAATCGTCGATCTGGGAATTACCCATGTCGTTCGAATTCGACGACTGGGTTCATTTCCAGTTCAATTTCAACCCGTATCGCAATGGCACATCGGCACCGAGCAAGGTGCTCGAAATCTGGGCGGCCGAATTCGACTGGATGCACCGCAATGTCGCCGGCGGCATTCTGACGGTCGCCATGCATCCGCAGGTGATGGGGCGCGGCCATCGCGTGGCGATGCTCGAACAGTTCATCGAGCATTGTGCGGCTAGCCGAGATGTGGCCTTCCGCCGCATGGGCGATGTCGCCCTTTCACTTGAATGAATGCCGGGTGTCGCGATAGCCGACATGGCTATCGTGGCGGCCTGGCAACATCTCACCCGCATCTATGGAGGAACTATGACCCGACGGTATACAACACGGGCACAGCTTGGCGCCCGCCTGACCCTTATGCTGTTGCTGACGACCGTGCTGGCGGTGGGGGTCGCCTATGGCCTGCCGGCGCAGCAACAACCCGGGCTAGGCACCGGCAGCGCCGCACCGGCAAGCCAGGCCGACAAAGCACTGGTGAATGAATGGACCCAGCTCGGTGGCAACCCGCAGCGCACGCATGCCGTGTCGATTGATGTGCCGCTGCCCTGGAACGTCAAGTGGATCTGGAATGGGCCGGCGGGCGGCGGTGATGGCCCCCCGGCGGCCGGGCATATCAGATTGCCGCAGGCGGTACAGCCGGTGATCGGCAACGGCCGGCTGTATGTCGGCGACAACGACGGCATCGTGCGGGCGATCAGTACCGCCACCGGCCAGCAGCTCTGGCAACGCGATGTTGAGGCGGCAGTTGTGAATACCGCCGCCTATGATCCCGGCAGCGATAGCCTCTATGTCGGCACACTGGGCGGGCGGCTCTGGCGGCTGAACGCCTCGACCGGCCAGACCTTCACGACCCCCAGTGTCCGCCCGGGCGGCGAGATCCGTATGGCACCGCTACTGGTTGGGGATACGGTCTATGTCGGCTCGACGAGCGGCGATCTGTATGCCTTTGATAAACTGACCCTCGCACAACGCTGGCTCTACCAGGCCGGCGCGGCATTGGTCGGCTCGACCGCCTACTCGGCCAACCATGGCGGCATCATCATTCTGCTGGCCGAGGATCGCTCGGTACATGCCGTACGCATCAGCGACGGCACCCGCCTCTGGCGTGTAACCGTCAATGCCGATCCTGATCCGCTGCGGAATAATCGCTACTTCAACGACACCTACCCGGTGGTATCGGATATCAATGATGTCGTGATCATCCGATCATACTTCGACTGGGACAAAACATGGCTCCCTGCCGGCGGTGCGCCATCGTCGGTCAATGATATCCGCACCTGGCTGACGCAGAACCCGACCTATCAGTCATTCTTTGTGCTGCGGCTAAGCAATGGCAGCATGCCGTTTGTCGCGCCGGTGATGGGTGGCGCGATCGGCAACGGCGGCGATTATGAATCAGTGCCGCCGCAGGCGGTCGTCAAGCGACTGGCCACCGGCGAAGAGGTAGCCTACCTGCTGTGGCGCAACCGGCAGTCATGCGATCCCAGCAAGCCATGCGACGGCCGCGAGGATACCACACTCGGCGAAATGGATCTGCAGACCGGCAACATTCGGTTTGTACAGTCGCATAAGAACGCCGGCTCGATGCGCATGCCGACCGACGAGCAGAGCCCGCTGACCATGGCCGGCAACACGATCTTCAATACCCATTGGATGATGCTCGGCGCGATCCGTATCACCGATCGCTCGGGAGGGCTGGGCGGCAGCTATAGTAACCCGATCCGCGCAACCGAACTGAATCCGGTGATCAACACATTGCAGAGCGGCACATGCCCCGGCCGCACCAATCACCGCTGCCCAACCGGCATGCAAGTACCGGGCGAAGGAACCATGGACCCTGGTTTTTATGTCTATTACCATAACCAGCGTGTCTATGATCTCTTCTGGACGACGACCGTGCGCGGGGTGACGGTCAGCAATGGTACGATCTATTTCAAGACGGTTGATGGCGCAATTATTGCGCTCGCGACAGCCGGTACGATTCCGGATTGGAAGCGTACTCCGACGCCGTTCTTCGTCAGCCTGATCCGATCGGATGATCGGCAGCGTATTGATGAGCAGTATTGAGGCGAGACGATCGAAACCCATACGCCGTGTGACCAGCACGGCCTGCCGGGAAAAAACGAGCGAAGTATGGTATCCTGCCGGCATACAAAACAGTAAGAGGAGGAACTCATGGTACCTGCAAAAGCCGGCGACCGTGTCGCAGTCCACTATACAGGTTCGCTTGACGACGGCACCGTGTTCGATTCGTCGCGCGGCCAGGATCCGCTGACCTTCACGCTTGGCACCGGCGAAGTGATCGCCGGATTTGATGCGATCGTCGACGGCATGCAGATCGGCGAAGTACGCCAGACGGTAATCGCCGCCGAGCATGCCTATGGCCCATACCAGGAAGATCTGATCTTTGCCGTGAGCAACGAGCAGCTCCCGCCCGGCCTCGAAGCCGAAATCGGCGAGCAGTATCAGATGCGGCAGCCCGACGGCCAGGTGATCATCGTGACGGTTCGCGATGTGAATCCGGCTGGGGTCGTCTTCGACGCCAATCATCCGCTAGCCGGCCAGAATCTTTCGTTCGAAATCGAACTGATGAGCATCGCATAGGGGCTGCGTCGCAGTAGCCACTCCGGCTCAGTTTTTCAACCACCAGCGGGATGCAGGCTCCGGCTCTGCATCCCGCTGCTGTTGTGTGCCCGCCGACATACGCCCTTCACGGGCGCTGCTGCGCCAGAATCCCGGTGATCGTATCGCGCAGCTGGGTGTTTGAGGTACGCGACTTGACGAGCGACGCCACGAGATCCCGGTAGCGATCCGGATCAAACTCACTCGCCGAGAAGAGCACAGCCGGGATCGAGGGTGTGGCACCATTCAGCTGCCGGATCAGCTCCAGACCCGAGCCGTCGGGAAGCAACGCATCGAGCAGCACCAGATCAAAGTGATCGCGTGACAGGCGCAGGCGGGCATCCGCAAGCCGATCCACCGCCGTCACATCAGCAATATCATTCAGCACCGCTGCAACGATCCGCTGGAGATCACGATCATCCTCGACATGCAGAATCCGTGCCCGGCCGGTATGCGAGCGACTCAGCGCGCGGGCAATGACATGCGGCAGCCGGGTCGGCTCGTGCGACAGATCTATCCAGTCGGTCACATCGAATGCTTCACCGCGCAAATGGTTGTGCTGTGCATCCTCATCAGTCGAGACGATAATCAACGGCAGCTCGGTGGTATCGGGCAGCGTCCGGAACTCGCGAACGAATGCCAGGCCGCCGTGGGCCAGGAATTGCAGGCTCACGATAACGCCATCGTAGGGCGTATCGGCGACATGCCGGCGTGCCTGTTCATCTTCCAGCACAAGATCACACATGATCCCCTGATCGATCAACATGGCCATGAGCACTTCGGCTTTGGCCTGTGTGTGTTCGCAGATCAACAGACGCCGTGCCGGCAGAACCAGCTGCTGCGTGGCAGCCTGGTGGGGTAGTGGTAAAGTCATGGTGAAGGTCGTACCCCGGCCAAGCTCAGTGGTAAAGCTCAACTGGCCGCCGAGCCGTTCGACAATCGCATGTGAAATCGCCAGACCCAGGCCGGTGCCGCCGCTGCGCCGGGTGTTCGATGTATCGGCCTGAGCAAACTTCTGGAAGATCCGATCATGGAACTCCAGCGGTATTCCCGGCCCATAATCGGTAACATCCACAGACACGGTAGTTCCAGAACCTCTGATGGTCACCTCAACACAGCTGCCACGTGGTGCGTATTTGGCTGCATTCGAGATCAAGTTGGCCAAAACCTGCACCAGCCGATCCGCATCGGCCTGCACGGTGGCAACCGGCATAGCGGCATGCAACACCAGCTCGACACCAAATTCGGCGGCATACCCCTGAGTTTCGTTGATCGTCTGGCGTGTGAGGGTCACAAGATCGATCGGGGCGAGCTGGAAGACCATCTTGCCCGACTCGATTTTGTCCATGTCGAGAATATCGTTGATCAGGCGTACCAGGCGCTCGCTATTCTTGCTCGCAATGGCGATCATCTCGGCGGCTTTCGGCGGTAGTTCGCCAAGCACGCCACTGCCGATCAGGCCAAGCGAGCCACGAATCGCCGTCAGCGGCGTCCGCAGTTCGTGGCTGACCACCGAGACGAACTCATTCTTGAGGCGTTCGATCTTCTTGCGTTCGGTCATGTCGCGTGCAATCGCCAGCACTTCATCCGCACCACTGGCGACCAGGCGTACTTCACAATCGGCTGCCACCCCATGCTGTTCGATCTGATACTCCATCATGTGCGGCACACCACTCGCGAGAGTCGTTTTGATCTGGGTGTGCATCAGGGCGGCGATCTCGGGTGGCATCAGATCCTCAACCGTCCGGCCGATCATATCAGCCGGCGATATGGTGTCGTCTGCGGCGGGGATATAATCGAGAAACACACCTGCAGCATTCAGGCGAAAGATTTTGTCGGGCACGGCAGTGAGCAGCGCCCGCATCTTCTGTTCGCTCTCGCTCAGGGCAATCTCAGCCAGTTTACGCTCGGTGATATTATTATGCGCAACAACAACCCGTATCTTGTCGTTCTCGAAAAATCGGCTGATTCTGACGACATACCAGGCCGGTTGTTGCGGGCTATGGCATGGATACTCAACGACGAAGGATTCTCGTTCGCCGGCGATGATCTGCCTGATCGCGGCGGCCACGGCGTCGGCGCCGTCGGCGCACTCGCCACTGGCGCTATCACATACCGTCAGGTAGTTGCTGCCAAGGCCGGTATTCAGGCCACCATTGTTGCGCTCAGCAAACTCCTGCCAGGCAGCATTGACGGCAATCAGTGTGCCATCCGCATCAAGAACAGCAATATGTGCCGTGAGCGCATCGATCACCCCTTGCAGGAAACGCTGCGAGGCCCGCAAGGTGACCTCGGTCTGCTGACGTTCATAGATCTCTTCACGCAGATGGATCTCAGCTATAACGGCGGCCGCCAGATCATTCAGGATCGCTAATTCAGTCGCTGTCCATTCTCGTGGCGCAGTATCGATCACACAGAACGAGCCGAGAAATGCGCCATTGCGTGCCGGAAGCGGTATACCGGCATAGGCAATAACCCCAAGATCCGGAATCGCCAGATTATCCTTCAGCCGCTCGTCGTAGCGTGCGTCGGCCACCACCAGCGGCAGGCCATCGGCCACGACATACTGGCAGAAGGAGTGTGAAAGGGGTGTTTCGCGTTTGGTCGCAACCGGTTCGGCCAGGCCGACAGCACTTTTGAAGAACTGACGACCGGTATCGACCAGCGATAAGAGCGCAATCGGGGCGTTGATCAGGCGGCTGGCGAGACGCGTAAATCGATCAAACGCCTCTTCGGCACCTGTATCAAGCAGTTGTGTCTGATAGAGCGCTCGCAGGCGCTCGGGATCGGCAAGGGTAGTTGCACAATCGATACGTACCAATTTGTGCCTCCCGCTATGTGTACTATTAAAAAATAGTTGTCGCCATGCGGATCATAGTGTATCGATCAGCGGCTGAGATGTGCAATATTGTGTATGTTTCGCACCAATTTCATGCTGCAACCTGGTATGCCACCACATAAGCAAGAAATGGTACAATGCGGCACCGCCATCTTGCAGAGAAAGGAAATCACATGCGTCGTCTTGCCCTTACCAGCTGGAGCATGCACCGGTATCTTGGGGCGCCGACGATCGGGCGCGGGCCGGGTGTAGCGACGACGCCGGCGGTGTTTTCGCTGGCGGAATTGCCGGGGCGTATGCGTCACGCCGGGATCGGCACCCTCGAGATCTGCCATTTTCACCTGACATCTACCGACGCTGCCTACCTGGCACAGGTACGTGGTGCAATCGGTGCAGCCGGGATCGAGCTTTTTAGCCTGCTGATCGACACTGGTGATATTAGTGCGGCAGATCCGGCCACCCAGGCCGCAGAAGAGCAACTGGTCGCCGGCTGGATCGATGTGGCGGCCCAGCTTGGTGCCGGCCATGTGCGCGTCATCGCCGGCGACAGCGCCGCCGATGATGCTGCGGCCGTGGCACGTTCGGCAACTGCCCTCGGGCGGCTGGCCGGTTATGCGCAGCAGCGCGGGGTACGGGTGCTGACCGAGAATTTCAAGTCGCTGGCATCGACATCAGCCAACTGTCTACAGTTACTCGATACCAATGGCGGGGCGGTCGGGCTATGTGCCGACATCGGCAACTTCCCGGCTGCCCAGCGTATTGATGAGTTTCGTCGGGTGGCGTCACACGCCGAATCGGTACATGTCAAGGCAAGTTATACAGCCGACGGCCAGCTTCAGGCAGAGGATGTGCGAGCCTGCCTGGAAGCGAGTGTGGCCGCCGGATTTGGCGGCCCGTACACACTCGTGTATGATCGCCCGGGGGATAGTTGGGCGGGGGTTGCTGAACTGCAGCGTTTCGTCGGCCCTTACTGCGCCGGGTAACGGTTACCAATCGGCTGGAACAGCTCGACCTGATTCCCGTCGGGGTCGGTAAAGAATGCCAGCCGAACTACCGGCGCCTCGGGGGGTACCGAGCGTGGTTCGATATGGAACGGCACACCCTGCGCGACAAGTTCGGCATATGCCGCATCGGTGTCTTCGACTTCGAGTGC
>CALLZL010000339.1 GCA_937859575.1 uncultured Chloroflexota bacterium | reverse complement strand
CATCTATCCCGCCATTGGCGAAGAGATCGGCCTGGCCGGTACGCTTGGCGTCTTGATCGTGTATCTGCTGCTGATTGCGCGTGGCCTGCATATCGCACTACGGGTACCAGGGCGCTTCCGCGGGTTCGAGCAACTCATGGCGGTTGGCCTTACCACCATCCTTGCCGTACAGACCTTCATTATTATCGGGGGCAACCTGCGCCTCATTCCGCTCACCGGTATCACCCTGCCGTTCATCTCGTATGGCGGCTCTTCGGTACTGATGAACTTCCTGATCATCGGCCTGCTGCTGCGTATTTCGGCCAATCGTTAGCCGGCAGGCATGCGCTTGCAGCAAGCGAGCCGCTGATGATGACCTGCCTCTATCGGCGGCAGGAAGTGAATAGGTGGTATAATGCCGAGCCGAAGCCAGCAGAAGAGGCACCAGTGAGCTACACGCTACCCCTTGGGCCATTCCATCCCATCCTGCATGGCCCGCAGAAGTTTTTGTTCCGCATCGAAGATGAGCGGATCGTCGATGTTGAATATCAGAACGGCCTGAATGAGCGTGGCTGCGCCGAGCGCATGACCCGCCTCGATCTGCCGTCAGCGCTCTTCCTGGCCGGCCGGGTCTGCGGCGAATGCTCGTTTGCCCATACCCTCGCCTTCTGTGCTGCCATCGAGCAGCTGTGCGGCATCGAGGTGCCCCGGCGGGCACAGCAGATCCGCGTGGCAACCGCCGAACTTGAGCGTACCATAGCCCACCTGCGTGGTACCGCGCAGATCCTCGAAACACTCGGCATGGCCGATGATACCCGCAGGCTCAAGAGCATCCGTGCGACTGCCGTTGATCTGTTTGCCGGGATCGGTGGAGCCCGGGTCGCAACCGATCTCTGCCTGCCGGGCGGCCTCAGCCGCGACCTGGCCGGTGATACCCGCGAGGCGCTGCTTATCGGCCTGGCGAGCCTTGGTCGGGCGCTGTTCCGCACGATCGATCGACTGATCGAGCACCGCCTGCTCCTGATGCGTACACTTGAAATCGGGATGCTGCCACGGGCGGCCGCCGAACAACTCGGTGTGCGCGGCCCGCTTGCACGCGCCACCGGTATTCCACGCGATACTCGTGTCGATACCCCTTATCTGGTATATCATGCACTCGGATTCACACCGGTCATCCAGGAGGGTGGTGATCTGTATGCCCGCCTGATGGTTCTGCTGCTCGAAGCATACGAGAGTATCAAACTCAGCGAACGAGCCTTACATGAACTGACCGATGGTGACTGGCATGGTCGCTTCCCCGCCGATCTGGCCGCCGGTAGCTCCAGCGGCGCCGTTGAAGGGCCACGCGGCAAGATTCGTTACTCGCTCGAAAGCGACGGCAGCCGGCTGACAGGTGTGCGAATCGATACACCCCGCCAGTTTGATCGGCTGCTGGTACGCACCCTCTTTTCACGGGCACTTATCGACAACGCAGCCGCGATTGCGGCATCGGCGTATGCGTGTGTCGCGTGTGCTGAGTGTTAAACCCATGCTGATTGCACTCCTCGTTGTTCCACTTATTGCTGCGCTGCTCTGTGCACTCCTCAGCCGGTTCGTCCCGACCCGGCTGCTTGGGATCCTGGCCGCTGCCAGCCTGCTGATCAGCACCATGCTCTTGATTGTGCTGCGCCTGACTCTGCCGCAAGCGCGCCTGAGCCTGCCATGGCTCACATATGGCGATCAGGTGCTGCCACTCACAATCGAACTGACGGGTGCCAACTGGGTTGCCGCGCTCCTTCCGCTTGGTGGTGGTACGCTGGCTTTGCTGGCATTGGCACTGGCATTGGCACCGGATCTGCGCCATTTTGGCGGGTTGTTTGCCGCACTGACTCTGGCACTCACCACGACAACCGCCGGGCTCCTCGGTGGCGCAAGCATGGTACTGCCGATCAGCTGGTCGATCACTGCCATCGCAGGCTTCGTCGCCTTGCGTGCCAGTGGCTCGTTTGCCAACCGGCCGACACCCCCCGGGCTTGTAATTGCCGGCCAGGCCGGCGCACTGCTGCTGATCACCCTGCTGTTCATCGCTTCCGCAGATAGTACCGACTCGCTGACGATGGCGGTTGGTGCTGGTGTGTTGCTACTGGCGGTTGGATTGGCGGTTGGAAGCATCCCCACCAGCCGCCTTGTCGATACACTTGCAACAACCCCGGCCGCACTGGCCGCCACACTGCTCGGGCTTGGGCTACCGCTGCTGGGCGCTTTTACATTGCTCTTGTGGCCAGCCGCAGCATCACTCTTCAACGCCCCGTTCCTGCGTGAAGTCATGCTGCTCTTTGGGCTGGCCGTCGCGGTTGGCAGCGCACTAGGCGCGATTGCTGCCGACAGTATTCGGCGGATCGCGGCACGGCTCCTGAGCGCCAATATCGGGCTGGTTATCATGGCGGCGGCCGTCAGCAATGCCGCTATGGCACTGGTAGCACCGGCCATCCTGCTGAATGGCATCCTGGCAACCCTGGTGATCATGCTGGCGCTCGTACCACTCGAACGGGCGGCCGGCAACGATTCGCTGGCACACTTGCATGGCGATCGCATGCCACCGGCTACCGGATTGCTCGTGCTCATCGGTATCACATCAACTATCGGGCTGCCGGGAACCCTCGGCATGTGGAGTATGCTCTGGCTCTACGAAGCCGTACAACAGGCAATGCCCTGGGCAATCGGCCCGTTGCTGGCAGTTCATGCGCTGCTGCTGCTCGCCACACTCGCGCCACTCGCCATGAGTCTGATCCGCACAGCGCCGCCGGGCCGCGAAACGCGCCGCCGGGCCGGTTCCCCGGCACTCCTGCTGGCTGCCATTGCGGCATTCCCGCTCCTCCTGCTTGGGAGCCTGCCGCATCTTCTGTGGGAACACTGGCTGATTGCACTGCGCGAGCAGGCCGGGCTCACTGCCGATACCACCCTCTGGCTTCCCGATACGAGCGGTAGCATTGCCGCCGTTGCCGCGCTCGTTCTGCTTATCGGGGCTGCTATTGGTCAACAACGCCTGACACGTCGCCATAGCATCGCCGATCCGGATCTTGAAACTCACGGTATCATGACCCCTACGACACTGGCGCACAGCCTGGGTGTTGCCGACGAAAGCCGCCGGCCTCGTGAAGTGCTGCCGATCTGGGAAGGATTGCAGTGGATCAGTGAGTGGCTCCATCGCCTCTCACCCTTCGAACAGCGCTATTACCTGGCCGGCCTGGTTATCTCGCTGATTGTGCTGTTGCTGCTCTTCTTCTAAAATGAAGCTCTATCTGGTGCAGCCAACCATGGCTGCCCGCATCCACGGAAAGAGACTATGCCGGAGATCAACTGGACACTGCTTGGAATTGCGCTGTCGGGCGGGATGATCCTCCTGCTGCGTGACTGGCGTGCAACGGTGTTCTCGCTTTTGCTGAACTATCTGTGTGTTGCCGTCTTTCTGGCACAACAGCAGTTTATTACGCCCGATATCGAGATCCTGGGATGGGCGTTCAGCACGACGGTGCTGGTGAAACTGATCACCGGCCTGGCGGCGACTTCGATCCTGACGATCACGGCACTCACGTTTTCGCGTGAGTATAATCAGGAGGATCTCGACGAATTTTCGCTTGCCGAATTGCGCCGCGCCCTGCTCGGCGCCGCGGACGAACACGCGGTCGCGCGCGCCGCGCGGCCGTTCCGGATGGCGATCGACCGCGCGTTCCTGCTCAAGGGTACGGGGCTCGTCGTCACCGGCACGGTGCACGCGGGCAGCATCCGGGTCGACGACGAGCTCTTTCACTTTCCATCGGGCACGCGTGCGCGCGTGCGTGGCCTGCGGGTCCAGGATCAGCTGGCCGACACCGCGCACGCGGGCGACCGGGCCGCGCTCAACCTGACCGGCC
>CALLZL010000338.1 GCA_937859575.1 uncultured Chloroflexota bacterium | reverse complement strand
TGACGTTCGTAACGCTCGATCAGATTGAATCGGGCAACTTGCGCCGGGTAGTCGATCTGATCCGGTGTATGCATGCGCCGTGCGCGCCAGCCGGCCAGGTAGCTCTCGGGTGTATAGCGAAAGCCATCGACCTTGGGAGGAAACCAGTCGGCGTCGATCCGCTCGCTGATCCGGTAGTTGAGGAAACCATTGCTGGCATCACGCAGATCGGCAATATAGCGGCTTGCCAATGCGTCGGGGTCGTGCCAGCCCAGCACCTGGTTCAGGCGTCGCCCATCTTCTGCCGGGATCGTCGGGTTGTGGACGATCATCAATACCCGTGGGGTAATTGGATCGAGCACCGCCGGGCGGGGCAGTTGCATTGCCGGTGTATCGCTGAAGAGCCGGCGTCCGACTCGTAATAATCGTTCGAGCATGCGGCAAGTATAGCACGGAGCATCGTGAGTGTGCGTTCACATCCGGTAGATCTTTGGGGGCAGCGAAGCCACCCCAAGCGGGCTTGAACATAACCCGTAAGACATTGTAGATACCCTCTCGCATAATACGTGTGCTTGACAAAGAGATATTCCATGCTATCATTTAGCCACCTAACAAAATGAGTGTGAGAGAATCCATGTCATGTATGCGGGAAAGTGCCGGGTTCGCGTTGGCACAGGCATGCCGGGCGCATCGTACTGCGCTTGATGCTGCCCTGCGCAGCCTTGGCCTGCATGTCGGGCAAGAGATGATCCTGATGCAACTCTGGGCTGAAGAAGGCCTGGCGCAGTCGCAACTGGCTGAGCGATTGTGTGTGGAACCGCCGACGGTAACCAAGATGTTGCAGCGCATGGAGCAGGATGCATTGATCCGACGTGAGCCGGATGCCTTTGATGCCAGGGTATTGCGTGTCTTTCTCGGGGTGCGTGGTCGGGCCTTACAGAGTGAGATCGAACGTTGCTGGATGGCAGTCGATGCCCAGGCGATTGCAGGGCTCACCACCGAAGAGCGGCTCTTGTTACGGCGTCTCCTGCAGCAGATCCGCGAAAACCTCGCCTGAGTCGGTTGTTGCTCCGGCGATGTCGGAGCATGTTTTTGGTCGTATACTTTGCCGGCTAATAAAAAGGAGGAATGCGTATGTCTACAGTCGCTGCCACACCACCACATGATGTTGTGGCGAGGAAGATCCCGCTGGCCGGGTTGATCGGTGGTGGGATCGCCGTCGTTGCTAATCTGGTTGTTTATGCGCTGGCCCTCGTGGCCGGGTTGCCGCTGCTGGTTCCCATGCCACCCGATCTTGTCGCCGCGACATTACCATTCTATTCGGTGATCATGTCAACCATCGTCGGAGCCATCGGCGGCACGATCGTCTTTGCCCTG
>CALLZL010000337.1 GCA_937859575.1 uncultured Chloroflexota bacterium | reverse complement strand
GTAACAAGGTAGCCGTACCGGAAGGTGCGGCTGGATCACCTCCTTTCTAGGGAGCATGGGCAAGTTCGCTTGCCTGTTATTGCACGGGTCTCACATTTGTATGGTATACTCCCGGCGAGGGCGTATAGCTCAGCTGGTTAGAGCGCGATCCTGATAAGATCGAGGTCGGTGGTTCGAGTCCACCTACGCCCACCACAAAGCTGAGAGATGAAAATCAGAGCTGCAAAACTGCAGGCTGTTTCATCTTTCAGCTTTCCCGTTTCATTATCGTCTGGGGCGATAGCTCAGTTGGGAGAGCGCCTGCTTTGCACGCAGGAGGTCTGGGGTTCGAACCCCCATCGCTCCACCAGGTTGCAACGCGGTATTCCGAAAGGGATGCCGCGTTGTTTTTATTGGTGGGGGAAGTGTTGGGTCTCGGCTGCACTCGATAGCTGAACTATGCTAGAATCACTGTGGGGATAAGACAGCAGCGAGGAGCATGCATGCCACGTTATCAGCCGGCCGATTCGATGGCCTCGCCACGCTTTACTGGTGTACGGACGTTTGCGCGGCTGCCGTATGTTCAGGCGACCGAGGATGTTGATATCGCAATCGTCGGGTTGCCGTTCGATACCGGTGCAACATTCAAGGTTGGGGCGCGTTTTGGCCCTGAGTCGATCCGCTCGGCCTCGGTGATGTTGCGCCCGTATCATGTCGAGCTTGATATTCAGGTGTTCGAAAACCTGTCGATTATCGATTATGGCGATGCGCCGGTGGTGCCGGGGTTTATTGAAGATAGCTACCGTGCGATCGAGGCGACGTTGCGCCCATTGGCAGCGGCAGGGGTGATTACGCTCGGGCTGGGCGGCGATCATAGTATTGCGCTTGCCGAGTTGCGGGCGCTGGCGGCGGCCCATGGCCCGCTGGCGCTGGTGCAGTTCGACTCGCATGGTGATGTGTGGGATGCCTACTATGGCGATCACAAGTATACGCATGGCACCCCTTTCCGCCGCGCCGTCGAAGAGGGTATTCTGCGGCCGGAGCGTTCGATCCAGCTTGGCATGCGCGGCCCGCTGTATGGCCCGGAAGATCTGCAGGTTGCCCGCGACCTGGGGTTCACGGTGCTGACGACGACCCAACTGTTGCAGCGCACCCCGCAAGAGATTGGTGAGCTGGTGCGGGCGACGGTTGGTGATGCGAAGGCTTTTCTTTCATTTGATGTCGATTTCTTTGATCCGGCATTTGCGCCGGGAACCGGTACCCCCGAAGTGGGTGGGCCGACCTCGTTTCAGGGGTTGGCGTATCTGCGCGCCTGCACCGGCCTGAACTGGGTGGGTGGTGATGTCGTCGAGGTGCTGCCGGCACTCGATCACGCACAGATTACCGCGCATCTGGCGGCACAGGTCGGCTATGAGTTTCTTGCGCTGGTTGCATTGCAGCGACGGGCCGGGTAAAGGCGTGTGTGCAGCTGCCGAGCGCCGCCACAGGATCAGGATGACATGCACTCAGAACGCACAACGCTAACGCTGACACGCCTGGTGCTGATTGCTGCGGCATCAATAGCGATCCTGATCTGGAGCCGGCCGGCAGGCAGTGGGATCTTCTCGAATTGGCGCGGCGCACCAGCCGGTGATACGGCCATGTTACGTGGCGAAGCGGTGGTTCTACCGCATCAGCCGGCCACCGGCGCACTACTGATAACCATCGATGCGGCGCTCTACAGTGGGGAACGTGCCGAGCTCGAGGCCGAACTGCATCAGGCACTGGCGTATGTGAGCGGGCGTTTTGGCGGCACCCTGGCGGCACCGCTGCAGGTTCAGCTGGTACATACTGCCGGCTGTAGCCTGAGCGGGATCGCCTATACCGACATCCGATCGGTGCGGGTGCAGTCGTGTGATGCGATTGGCCGTGGCCGTGCGATAGCGATCCTGGCACACGAATATGTTCATCAATTGCAACACGACCGGTATGGTGCGGCGCATCTGGGTGCCGACCTGATTCTGGCGGAAGGGTTGGCGACCTGGGCGGCCGGTAGTTACTGGCTTGGCGGGCAGCCCGATTTTCGTGCGTTTGTCAGATCCCAGCGTCAGCGTGGTGCATCCTACCCGCTCGCGACGCACTACAGCGGGCTGGGGATCGATGCCATGAACACGCTCTACTACCAGTGGGCCGGGTTTGTTGAATTCCTGCTCGACACTCGCGGGCGCGAAGCCTTTGATCGGCTGTATGTCAGCGGCGGTGGGGCACCCGGCTCGGCCGATTACCTCGGCGTGTATGGCGTGCCGCTCGAAGCCCTTGAACAGGAATGGATCGCCTGGCTCGAACAACCTTCGTAGGTACGACACGACCTGGTGCTATAATACACAGCATGCGACTAACGTTTCTGGGCACCGGCACATCAATGGGCATCCCGATGATCGGCTGCGAGTGTGCCGTCTGCCGTTCGACCGATCCGCATAACCGGCGGCTGCGGACCTCGGCGCTTGTCGAGGTGGATGGATTACAGATCTTGATCGATGCCGGCCCGGATCTGCGCCAGCAGGCGTTGAATAGCGGGTTGCGCCGGGTGGATGCCGTGTTGCTGACCCATGCGCATGCCGATCATATTGCCGGCATTGATGATCTACGGCCGTTTAACTTTCTCCAGCGGGCAACGATTCCGATCTTTGGGAACCACCGCACCCTGGCGGCAGTGCGCGAACGATACAGTTATGCGTTTTCGCAGCATACCTCGGCTGGCTCGACACGCCCGGCGCTTGAGTTGTATGAAATCCAGGGCGGTCATCCCATCCAGATCGGCTCCACCAGTATTCTGCCGATTGATGTCGAGCATGGCGACTGGACGATCAGTGGCTTTCGGATCGGCCCGCTCGGGTATGTGACCGATGCAAGCCTGGTGCGAGCGTCGGCGCGGGCGCTGTTGCATGGCCTCGACACGCTGGTTCTCAATGCGCTGCGCCATACCCCACATCCAACCCACTTCACCATTGGCCAGGCGCTTGAACTGATCGAAGAGCTCCGGCCACGCCGCACGTTGCTGGTGCATATGAGCCACGAGCTTGATCACGAAACGGCGAATGCCGAGTTGCCGCCGCAGGTGCGCCTCGCCTTCGATGGGCAGGTTGTCGAGATCGAGGAACAGCCATGCGAATCGCCATTGATGCCCGGCTAAACGCCTACCGGCAGGGGGGGATTCCGCAGTATACGCGCCAGTTGATGGCGGCGCTGGCCGAACTGGCGGCGCAGGATGAGTTCATCAGCCTGCAGCACCGCGCCCACACCCGGCCACTTGTTGCGGCCCCCAATCTGCAGCGCCACCCCCTCTTCCCCCCGCCGCATCACCGTTTCGAAGCACTGACATTGCCGCTTGAGCTCTTGCCGCTGCGCCCGGATCTGGTACACTTCCCCGATTTTATCGCACCGCGCCTGCTGGTGGCCCCGGCCGTGGTGACGATCCACGATCTGGCGTTTCTGCGCTTCCCCGAGATTCTCGATGATGCGGCGCGTGCCTACTATGGGCGTGTCTATGAAAGTACGGCAGCGGCAGCCGCTGTGATTGCGGTATCGAAGGCGACCCGCGACGATCTGGTGCAATTGCTTGGGGTGCCGCCCGAACGGATCGATGTGGTGTATGAAGCGGCACCGCTCGGGTATTGGCCGCTGCAGCTTGAAGCAACCGCGTCGTGCTGTATCAATGGCCATACGCTCAATACAGGATCGTTTCTGCTCTTTGTGAGCACGCTTGAGCCACGCAAGAACCTGCCGACCCTGCTGCAGGCCTTGCAGATCTGCCGTGAGCGCCGACCAGATCGTGCATATCGCCTGGTGATTGCCGGGGCACGCGGCTGGCGCGACGAAGCGATCTTCACGATGTTGCGCGATCTGCGCCTGGGCGATGCCGTTGATCTGCTTGGCAGTGTTGCGCAGCACGAGCTGTGCTGGCTCTATAGCGCCTGCCGCATCTATGCGAATCCGTCGCTCTATGAAGGGTTTGGCCTGCCGCTGCTCGAAGCAATGAGCTGTGGGGCCGCATGCCTGGCAGCCGATACAGCGAGCCTGCCGGAGATCGGCGCCGACGCGGCGCTCTACCTGCCGCCGCTCGACGCCGAAGTGTGGGCCGATACGATCGAGGCGCTCTGGGATGACGAAGCACGCCGGCAGGCGCTTGGGCAGCGTGGCATAGCGCGTGCCGCTGAGTTTTCGTGGCAGCGTGCCGCCCGTGAGACGCTGGCGATCTATCGCAGGGTTGCCTGATCGAGGGGCATGCCATGGATTGCCATATAGGGCGAAAGCTGATCCTGACCTTCGGACTGTAGGAGCAGAGTATGGGCGGGCGGCTCCATATCATGACACTCGGGCCGCTACGGCTGATACGCGACGGAGTGCCGTTGCCGGCGGAGGTATGGCGCTCACAGCCGTTACGTCGCCTGCTCGGAGTGTTGCTCAGTGCTCGTGGGCGCACCGTTTCGGCACACCAGTTGATCGAATGGCTCTGGCCCGATGCCGATCGCCCGGTTGCGCCGGTAACACTGCGCAGCGTTGTCAGCCAGTTACGCATGGTGCTGGCCGGCGAACCAGGCGGGCGCGCAGCATGCGATTTCATTCTTACGCGGCCGGGCGGTTATGCCTGGAATGATAC
>CALLZL010000336.1 GCA_937859575.1 uncultured Chloroflexota bacterium | reverse complement strand
GACCACCGAGATCTACACTCTTTCCCTACACGACGCTCTTCCGATCTCCGTGATCGCTGTGATGAAACGGCAGTGGTACTGGAGCTGGGCAATGGGCGTGGGGTGTAGGGAGAGGACACATGGGAGAACGTCAGCGGGCACTGCTCGCACTAGAGGATGGAACAACCTGGTCGGGGTATGCCTTCGGCGCAACTGGTGAGCGTGCTGGCGAGGTTGTGTTCAACACCGCCATGACCGGCTACCAGGAGGTACTGACCGACCCGTCGTACTATGGCCAGATTGTGGTGATGACGGCCCCGCATATCGGCAATACCGGCGTGAATATTGCTGACGAAGAGAGCCACAAACCGTGGCTCTCGGGGTTCGTGGTGCGTTCGGCCAGCCCACGGGTCAGTAACTGGCGTGCGACGCAATCGCTCGATGCCTACCTTGCTGAGCACGGCGTTGTCGGGATCACCGGGCTTGATACACGGGCGCTGGTGCTGCATATCCGCGAGGCCGGCGCCCTGCGCGGCGTGATCTCGTCGGCGAATCCTGATGCTGCGCGGTTGATCGCCGCTGCACGTGCGGCACCCTCGATGGAAGGGCGTGACCTGGTGCCGTCTGTGACATGTGCCGAACCATACTACTATCACGACGATGGCGACAGCGAGTGGGATCTGCAACCGGCCGTTGAGGCGAAGTACCACGTTGTGGCGTATGATTTCGGCATGAAGCGCAACATCCTGCGCCTGCTGACCCGGCGCGGCTGCCGGGTGACGGTCGTGCCGGCGACAACCCCGGCCGCCGAGGTGCTTGCCTATCAACCCGACGGCGTGTTTCTTTCGAATGGACCCGGCGATCCGGCAGCCGTGACCTATGCTGTTGAAGCGACACGCACCCTGCTCGGCGAGGTGCCGGTCTTTGGTATCTGCCTTGGGCATCAGATCCTGGGGCTGGCGCTTGGCGCCTCGACCTACAAGCTGCGTTTCGGCCATCATGGCGGTAACCAGCCGGTACGTTTCAGCGATAACGGGCGAGTCGAGATCTCGAGCCACAACCATGGGTTTGCCGTTGATGCCGCCACTCTGCCTGCCGGCGTTGAGGTGACCCATATCAATCTGAATGATGATTGCGTCGAAGGGCTGCGTGCCGCTGACCTGCGCGCATTCAGTGTGCAGTATCATCCGGAATCCGCACCCGGCCCGCACGACTCGGGCTACCTGTTCGATCAGTTTGTCGAGCTCATGCAGCAAGAACGAGGGGAGTAGTGTTGGCGCACTGCTCCCCTTGTGCCAGGTAACGAAGGAAACCAATGCCAAAGCGTACAGATATTCAAACGATTCTGGTGATCGGCTCGGGGCCGATTGTCATTGGTCAGGCCTGCGAGTTTGATTACGCAGGCGTTCAGGCATGCAAGGTGCTGCGCCGCGAGGGGTATCGCGTGGTGCTGGTGAATTCCAACCCGGCGACGATCATGACCGATCCGCAGTTTGCCGATGCAACCTATATCGAGCCGCTGACACCCGAAGTGCTCGAGAAGATTATCGCCCGTGAGCGCCCCGACGCGCTACTGCCGACCGTCGGCGGCCAGACAGGGCTGAACCTGGCGATGAAACTCGACCAGCTCGGCATTCTTGAACGCTATGATGTCAAGCTAATCGGTGCATCCCCGGCGGCGATCGAACTTGCGGAAGATCGCCAGCGTTTCAAAGAGGCCATGCTTGCCGCAGGCCTCGGTATCCCACTCGGCGAAACCGTCACGACGATCGACCAGGCGCTGGCGGTAGCGGAACGGATCGGTTTCCCCATTCTCGTGCGTCCTTCGTTTACGCTCGGCGGTTCGGGTGGCGGTATTGCCTACGACGAGGCGGAATTGCGCGATATTGCCGATCGTGGCCTGCGTGCCTCACCGGTAACTCAGGTATTGATCGAGCAGTCGGTGATCGGCTGGAAGGAATACGAGCTCGAAGTCATGCGTGATCGTGCCGACAACTTTGTGGTGGTCTGTTCGATCGAAAATCTCGATCCGATGGGGGTACATACCGGCGACTCGATCACGGTTGCACCGGCCATGACTCTGACCGACCGCGAGTTGCAGCGCTTGCGCGATATTGCCAAGATCGTTATCAGCACCGTGGGGGTCGAAACTGGTGGTTCGAATATTCAGTTTGCCGTGAACCCACAGAACGGCCAGGTAGTGGTGATCGAGATGAACCCGCGAGTCAGCCGGTCGTCGGCGCTGGCAAGCAAGGCAACCGGCTTCCCGATCGCCAAGATCGCGGCGCTGCTGGCGGTGGGCTACACCCTCGATGAGATTTCAAACGATATTACACGTGTGACACCGGCCTCGTTCGAGCCGAGCCTCGATTATGTGGTGGTAAAGATCCCGCGCTGGGCCTTCGAGAAGTTTCCCGGTGTCGATCCGACCCTTGGCCCGCAGATGAAGAGTGTTGGCGAGGTGATGGCGATCGGCGCAACCTTTAACGAGGCATTTCAGAAGGCACTGCGTGGCCTTGAGATCGGCGCGACCGGGTTTGGGCATCGGCGTGGGCAGGAACAATGGAACAAGGGAGCGGGGGAACAAGGGAGCGGGGGAACAACGGTACATGCCGGCGAGGTATGGCCGGCACTGCTGGCCAAGGCGACGCCTGATCGCATCTTCCATGCTGCTGATGCGCTGCGCGCCGGGCTGACGCTGGAACAGATCTGCGGTTTGACCTATTACGACCCGTGGTTTGTCGAGCAGATGGCCGCGATTATCGATATCGAGCGCGATCTGGCGAGCTATACGCTTGCCGATCTGCCGAGCGATCTGCTACGTGAAGCAAAGGAGAACGGCTTTTCGGATGCGCAGATCGCGACCATTATCGGCACCGGCGAAGCCGAGGTGCGCACCCGGCGCAAGGCATACGGTATCATTCCGGTATACCGGCGCATCGATACATGTGCCGCCGAATTCGAAGCCCATACCCCCTACCTCTACAGCAGCTATTCG
Source organism: uncultured Chloroflexota bacterium (assembly GCA_937859575.1). Classification (GTDB taxonomy): domain Bacteria; phylum Chloroflexota; class Chloroflexia; order Chloroflexales; family Roseiflexaceae; genus CALLZL01. The sequence goes on along the minus strand of CALLZL010000336.1, from coordinate 1,709 downwards.
AGCAACGACGAAGCCGATGTGACCGATCGCCCCAAGGTGATGATCCTCGGCGGTGGGCCAAATCGCATTGGCCAGGGGATCGAATTCGACTACTGCTGTGTGCACGCCTGTATGGCACTGCGCGATCTGGGCTACGAAACGATCATGGTCAACTGTAATCCCGAAACCGTCTCGACCGACTACGACACCTCGGATCGGCTCTACTTCGAGCCGCTGACCCTTGAGGATGTGCTGAACATCTGGGAGCGCGAGTCGCAGAATGCGGCCGGTATCGCAGTTCCGGCACTGGTGCAGTTCGGCGGCCAGACGCCGCTCAACCTGGCACGTGGCCTGGAGGCGGCCGGAGTGCCGATCTGGGGTACATCACCCGATGCAATCGATCTGGCCGAGGATCGTGGCCGGTTTGGGGCCTTGCTCCAGCAACTTGAGATCACCCAACCCGAGAGCGGGATGGTTGCCGATCTGCAGGCGGCCCGGCGCGTTGCGCAGCGCATCGGCTACCCGGTGCTGGTACGGCCGAGCTATGTGCTGGGTGGGCGCGCCATGGCGATCGCCTATGACGACGACGGGCTTGCGCAGTATATTCACGAGGCGACGGCAATTAGCGCAGGCCAGCCGGTGCTGATCGATCGCTACCTCGAAGATGCCTTTGAGGTCGATGTCGATGCGGTTGGCGATGGCGAACGAGTGGTGATCGGCGGCATCATGGAGCATGTTGAAGAGGCTGGTGTCCATTCGGGCGACTCGGCGATGGTGCTGCCGCCATACAAGGTGAGTGCCTATCATCTCTCGATCATTCGCGATGAAACGATCCGGATCGGGCTGGCACTGGGGGTGAAAGGGCTGATGAATATTCAGTTCGCCATCCGCGATGATGAAGTGTATGTGCTCGAGGTCAACCCGCGTTCGTCACGCACGGTGCCGTTTGTTGCCAAGGCGACCGGTGTGCCGCTGGCGCGGATTGCGGCGCAGGTGGCGGCCGGGCACACTCTGGCCGAACTGGGGCTGACCCGCGAACCGCAACTTGATGGCTTTTTCGTCAAAGAGGCGGTGCTGCCGTTCGATAAGTTCCCCGGCGCGCTGGTACACCTCAGCCCTGAAATGCGCTCGACCGGCGAGGTGATGGGGCATGCGTCGAGCTTCGGCCATGCGTTCGCCAAGGCCGAAATGGGTGCCGGCCAGAAACTGCCGCTCGGTGGCGGTGTACTGCTGACGGTCAATGATTTCGATAAGGGTGCGATCGGTCGGATTGCCCGCGATCTGGTGAAGCTCGGCTTTACGATCAATGCCACCCGTGGTACTGCCAACTGGCTCGGGCAGCTTGGCGTGCCGGCCGAGATCGTCAACAAAGTATCGGAAGGCTCACCGCATACGGCCGACCTGATCGCCGAAGGGAAGGTCGGCCTGGTGATCAGCACCCCGCTTGGTTCACGGGCCTACCTCGACGGTCAGGCACTACGTTCGGCTGCCATCCGCTATAACGTTATGCTGGTAACGACCCTTACCGGTGCGGCGGCAACTGTGCAGGGGATCCGGGCGCTCAGGCAGAAAGAACTGCGGGTACGCTCGCTGCAAGAGCATCATGTGATTCAGAATGGCCGGGGAGTGTAGCGGAGAACAGAGGAACAAGGGAACAGAGGAACAAGGGAACAGAGGAACAAGGGAACAAGGGAACAAGGGAACAAGGGAACAAGGGAACAAGGGAACAA
>CALLZL010000335.1 GCA_937859575.1 uncultured Chloroflexota bacterium | reverse complement strand
ATCATCTGTGTTTGCACCCTAGCCGGGTAGTTGTACCCCTACACGCGCAATCGGGTGCAGGGGCATCGAAAGGATCATGATGTCGAACAAACCGCGCAGCAGTCTGCTCCCATACCTGGTGCTGCTGACCGGGGTTGTGGTTGCGTCGTCGGCGGCGATCATGGTCCGCCTGCTCCAGGCCGAACCAATCGGTATGCCGTCGGTCGCGATTGCCGCAGGGCGGCTTGGGCTGGCAGCACTGATCCTGCTGCCGATTGGCCTTGTGCGGGCACGCCACGAAGTATGGGCGCTCCCGTGGGGTGATCGCATACGCGGGATCGTCTCTGGCATGTTCCTCGCGGTTCACTTTGCCAGCTGGATCGCTTCACTGGAATACACTTCAGTTGCGTCGTCGGTAGCGCTGGTCTCGACCAATCCACTCTGGGTAGCGTTGGCATCGGCGATCTGGTTGCGCGAACGACCCGGTATGCCGACGCTCGTAGGGATCGCGCTGACGATTGGTGGTAGCCTGCTGATCGCGATCAGCGACAGCGATGGCTCGTCGGGGGCGCAGGCCAATATCGGCAATATGCTGGCACTCGTGGGGGCCGTCACGGTATCGGGCTACTTTCTGATTGGCCGTGAACTACAGCGTCGGGTTTCGACACTCACCTATATCTGGATCGTCTATACCAGTGCTGCGCTGACGCTGCTTGGTGCGGCATGGATCAGTGGTGCCACAGTGCAGCTTGTCTTACCCGCCGGTAGTAGCCTGCCGCCACTCACGCCGGTGTTGCTCGTGCTGGCGCTGGCCGTCGGGCCGCAACTCCTCGGCCATACAGCCTTCAACTGGTCGCTACGCCATCTCTCGGCGACCTTTATCGCGGTTGCGCTGCTGGGCGAACCGATCGGTTCGGCATTGCTGGCGCTGGCACTGTTTGGCGAAGGGTTTGAAGAACTGCAACTGGCCGGATTCGTGCTCCTGCTGATCGGGATCGCAGTTGCGGCCTTCACCGAACGCGGCAATCAGCACTAACACGACTATCGCAGCTGCTGTAATGCCGCATCCTGCCATGGGTGCAGCCGGCTCGCTGCGGTATCATGCAGCGGCACGCTGGATCACCACATGCGCCAGATCATCCCCAGCGCGATAGATGAACGTCGGTACACGCAATTCGGCCAGGCGTACTTCGATCGCAGCCGTGGTACGCCAGCCACCAAATGACTCGGGATCAACAATGATCGCCATGGCCCGCACCCCACGATAAAGCAGGTGTTGCAGACTACTGACCCAGCGTTCATCAAGCCCGGCAGTGATCACGACCAGCGTGCAATTGCGCCCGAAACGCGCCCCCTCAGCCGCCAGCACCTCGGCCAGCGATGTCGAACCATAGGCACGGAGTTCGGCCAGCGCCGTCAGGATCTTGCCAAGCTGGCGTATTTCGCGCTCGGCCGGGATAACTTCACGCTGCTGGCCCCATGCCACCAGGCCTACCGGGCGCCCCTGATCAAGCAGATGACGCGCCACCGACGCAGCGGCCTGTACACTATACTCCTCGGTCGACTCGAGTTGCCGATCCGCCGGGCGACGCATGCCGGCCCCCCCCGGTTGCATTGCCGGTTGTACCTGCACCCGTTCTTGCATATCGAGCACAACATAGACATCAGCGGTTGGATCGAGCTCGAACTCCTTGACCATCAACTGGCCGGTACGTGCCGTGCTGCGCCAGTGAATACGGTTCATGCCATCGCCGGGCAAGTAATCACGAATAGTTGAGACATTCGGAGTGACCTGGTGTGTACGGCTACGGACACTCTGGCCGCCCGGCAGCTCGGCAACCGGCAGGCGGAAACCAGGCAACGCAATCGTACGCGGATACACCAGTATCTCGCTGCTGCCGGGAATCTGCCGTTCGAGCCGAAACAGGCCAAATGGATCACCACTGCTCAGCGTTGCCGGGCCAAGGCGAAACTTGCCTCGCATGGTGCATGGCGTGCGGACAAACCAGCGTCGACGTTCACGAGCCGGCAGGTGCGCCACATATCCGGGATTATGTAACGGCAGATCCGAATAGTCGAGCAACTCGATCCAGAGCTTTCCGATCGGCCAGTTGTTGATCAGTGTGATTCGCTCGCGAGCCAGCTCACCCACCTGTGCCCGCTGCGTCGAGATCTCGCGCTGCACCTGAATGCCACCCAGGTTCAACCAGGCCCAGAGGTAGGTGCCGAGCAGAAGCACCAGCAGAATTGCAGCCAGATGGCCAAACAGGCCGATCCCGGTTCCCTGGGCAGCCAGATAACAGAAGAATGCCAGTGCCAGCACTACCAGCGGGCGTTTGATATGCTTCAGCATGCCTGTTCCTTTAGTTCCCGCATCTTTTTGTACCATCCCCATGCGGTACGGAGCTCTGCCCCTACCAACGATTCAGCTGATCATTTCCCAATACAAAAACGGCTAAATATCTCATTAAGCAGATCATCACCTACCGTCTCGCCAGTGATCTCGCCGAGTGCCGCCAGAGCCGCCGTCAGGTCGATTGCAAGCAGATCGGTCGTCACTCCGGTCTTGTTTCCGTCGCGAGCATCGCGCAGATGGGCTGCTGCACGCTGCAAGGCATCGCGATGGCGCGGGCTACTCACGAGCTGTGCATCATGCGCCGGGGCCGCCCCGAGCAACACCTCTGCCACCGCCGTGGCGAGCTGGTCGATGCCACTTCCATGTAATGCCGATACCGCCACCACTGCGGCAAACGCATGCGAACGCAACATTGCGTAGGTCGCCGCCAGATCGGTATCCATGATCGCCACTTGATCGACCTTATTCAGTACCAGGATCGTCGGCTTTTCATCGGTGAGCTGTGCCAGCCGGCGCAGCTCGGCATCGATGGGAATCGTCATATCAACAACCAGCAGTGCAAGGTCGGCAGAGGCGAGTGCCTGGCGACTCCGTTCGATCCCCAATTGTTCGACCGGATCGCTGGTGGTGCCGATTCCGGCGGTATCGATCAAGACTACCGGAATACCACACAGATTAGCCGTCTCTTCGAGCGTATCGCGGGTCGTACCGGGAATGGCGGTCACGATCGCCCGATCTGCGCGCAGTAGTGCATTAAGCAGGCTGGATTTCCCGGCATTCGGCCTACCGATCAGAGCTGCCCGTGCACCGCTCCGATAGATGATACCCTGTTCTGCACCAGCCAGAAGCCGTTCGATAGTTGCCAGCGCCGCATCGATCGGGTCATCGATCGCGTGCGGCTCTACATCATCTTCAGGGAAATCGACCAGCGCGGTGCAGTAGGCGAGCGGGGCCAGGATCTGCTCACGGGCACGGCGAAGTTCGCCCGAAAGCCAGCCACCGAGCTGCTGCTGCGCCAGTGCCAGGCCAGTGATGGTGCGTGCCCCGACGACATCGAGGATCGCTTCGGCCTGCGCCAGATCGATCCGACCATTGAGAAATGCGCGCAGCGTGAACTCACCCGGATTGGCGGCGCGGGCCCCGGCCGCCAGCAATCGTTCGAGCACCCGTGCCAGCACCAGCGGCCCACCATGACGCGAGACCTCAACACTCGCTTCGGCGGTGAAGCTATGCGGTGCCCGCATATACACCGCCAGCGCTTCATCAAGCAACGAGCCGTCTTCCGCCAGCACATGGCCATACCGCATGCGGTATGGCCGCCATGCTCCCCGGCGCGCCGGCCGAAACACCTGCTGCGTGATGGTGAGCGCCTGTGGCCCACTCAGGCGCAATAACCCGACGGCACCGACCCCTGGTGCCGTCGCAATCGCGGCAATCGTGTCGTCATACAACACCGGCTACCCCTGCGGCGGCGATGCCGTGGTTGTTCCCGGCACAATACAGGTGCGTTCGAGCAGCAACTGCTGGCTGGTACGCACACGTACTTCGACAGGGTAACGGCCGGGGGCTTCATCGCCCACCCGCAGCGTCACCTGCCAATTTCCAGCAGGATCGGCATTCCCGCCGCCAACAGCCCGACCATCGAAGTAGAGCAGGATCGGGGCACGCGCCGGCCCACTCCCACGCAAGATTACCGGCACATCCGTAATACAGGCGATCTCGCGCTCGGGGGTCGGCGTTGGTGGTATTGGAGTCGGCGACAACGGCAGTGGGGTCGGCGGCGGCTCGGGCGTCGGCAACGGCAGCGGGGTCGGCGGCGGCTCGGGCGTCGGCAACGGCTCGGGCGTCGGCGGCTCGGGTGTCGGCTCAGTGGTCGGCTCCAACGTCGGCTCAAGCGTCGGGAAGAGGGTCGGCTCAAGGGTCGCCGTCGGCGTAATCACCGCAATCGCAATCGGCACTGCCGTCGGCTCGGGTGGATTCGTCATATTCTGCCACCAACCCCAGAGCAGTGGCCCGATCAAGAGCAGCAACAACACCAGCAACAGAATAATCAACGGCCACGAAAGAATAGCCGTTTGGGTAAAGCGCCCCGGCACCTGCTGCGCCGGTGCACCGCCCTCGACGGGAGCACCACTAACCGTAAAGAAGTACGGGCGCGCGGCTCCAAACCAGTGTCGGCGGCGCATCTGAATATCGACCTGCACACTGCGTTTGCGCCCCGGCCCGATCACCGGTTGCGGGGTAGCAAAATCGAAGGTCATCAACTCTTCGTCGTCGTATCCGCTCAGGTCAAAGGTTTCGGCCTGATTGCTCTCGTTGATCAGTTCACAGCGATAGGTGCTGCGCCGCCAGCCACCCTGCTGGCGTGGCCGTAGATCCAGGCGAAACTGCGTAAACGGCATGATCGTCAGCGTCGCACCGATCACGGTCTGCTCGGCCGGATGCTGCTCGGATTTCCCGATCACGGCAATATGATGCGATCCGGCCAGGCTCGCCGCATCACGCGGGGGTGTGATCGTAATCTGCGCTTCACCACGGGTCTGTGGCAGCAGCGAAATACTTTCAGGCACCACCGTGACCCACTGTTTCGGCACCCCGGCCACGGTTGGCGTGATCCGATCAACCACCGTCGAACGGTTCATCACCGACACGGCAATTGTGACAGCCTGCCCCGGATGCACTAATAACTCATCATTGGTGAGGGTAATGAAGACCAGATCGGATTCAATCAACAGCGGCAGATCCACACCCAGGCCAACAATCTTGCGTGGGGCACGCACTTCGCTCACCGGCTCACGGCGCTGTGCGGCCCCGGTACGCTGCATGGCAGCCGCAGCTGGTGCCTGGGTTGCGTCGCGCGCCGATGCGGAACGGATGGGTGCAGCCTCTTCACGTTGCTTCCCAAACGCTTCTGCGATCTGATCACTATCCGGCAGATCGAACCCACCTTCATCGGGCATCGGCAACCGGATGCCAAGGGTTTGGCGCAACCAGTTGTTCAGCCGGTATGCCCCTGATGTCTGCATGATACGCCGCGACATATCGCGCATTGGCCGGTAGATATAGCGCGTCATGAACGGCAGATTCTCGATTGTTCCGACGATCCGCCGGCCGCTACCAACCTCGGCCGGCTGGCGTGATGCGCGGGGTGTCTCGGCCGGCTCGGCGACCACCGGCTCGGCGACCACCGGCTCGGCGACCACCGGCTCGGCGACCACCGGCTCGGTGGTATCGGCGGCTCCTTCGCGTCGGCGACGCCCCGGCTTCTCGCTGATGTCGGTCAGGATCGAGTTGATCAATGCGCCGCGTTTGCTGCTCCCGGTTGCACCTGCCGATTCTTCCGCATCACGATCGATCTGCACTGCTGCGCCGAGCGCTATCGTCAGTTCAGCTGAGCCGATCTGAATGGCGTTATGTTCACCAATCGGCTTGGGGTACTGGCTGAGCAATCGTTCGCTATCGATATAGGTGCCACGTGAACTTCCGGTATCAACAATCTTCCAGCCATCATCTTCATAGAAGAGCTGTGCATGCCGATCCGAGACGGCGCTATCGTTGATCACCAGCTGGTTATCGCCGCCACGGCCGATATTGAATGGGTTGTGCGTAATCTCGATTGTCTGCGGCCGGCCGCTACGGGTTGTCATCCGCAGATACCACACCAGCCGCTGCACCTGCACCCGGGTCTCTCCGATCTGGAAGCTGCTGCCGTCACCGAGAATTCGTGCACCACGTGTCGCCACCCGTTGGCCGTCGGCGATCGTACCATTGGCGCTGCCAAGATCGACAACCTGCCACACGCCTCGATTATAGACAAGCTGCGCATGATATTTCGATACGGCACTATCGCTCACCACCAGGTCGTTGTCGCGGGCACGACCAACGCTGCATGGATTACTGGCCAGCAGCATCTGCTCTTGCTGGCCATTGCGGTAGCTGATCGTAACCGACCACATCTCGCGCCATGGATCGGGGAGGGTTGTCGGGGCCGGAATCGGTACCGCCGCAGCCGGCAGTCGATCAGGCACAGCCTCGGCCGGGGTTGGTGCTGCTGCAGCATCAGGCGCGGCTTCGGCCGGCGCGGTGGCAGCCTCGGGCGATGGATCTGCAGCTTCGGCCGGGGCACGGCGGCGGCGTGGTAATCCGGCAAAGGCATCGTCAGGAACAGCACTCACCCGCCGGCGCGGCAGCGCTGCACCCATCGCCGCAGTTGCGTCTTCTTCGCTCACGGCAGCTGCCGGCGCATCACTGGTGGCCTCGGCCGGCGCAACCACAGCCGGAGTTGCATCCGCCGGCGGTTCCTGCGCCAGAATGCTCGCCATTTCATCCAGCACCGCGCGATCTTCGGCAGTTGGCTCGCTCGCAGCCTGAATCTGGGTTCGCAGCACAATATAGACACTGCCGATACGAATACTGCCGCCATCTTCGATCTGCCGCGAATCAAGCGTAAACAGCCGCTCGCCATCGACATACGTACCATTGGCGCTGCCGAGATCGAACACCTTCCAGCCGCGATTGTTGTACACCAGCCGGGCATGGTACTTCGACACCGCACGGTCGTTGAGCACCAGATCATTATCATCGGCACGGCCGATTGTGAACAACCCTTTGGTGATCACAATCTCCTGCCGCCGTCCTTCCTGGACGACCTCAAGGAGCCCTAGACTCATCGGTACCTCGCTTGCGGAGTTCGAGAATGAACGCAGTATGCGCGGGTTTCTCCGCCTCGATGATCGCCTCAAGAATATCACGGTCGATCTGCTCTGGATCAGGCAGTTCAAGTATCACGCGGAAGACATGCGGTGGCAGCGCTGCTGCGCCACGGAGTGCCGGCCCCGGTTCCTGGATTATCGGCTCGACACCGCTATAGATCCGGATGAAGTCGCTCAGGCCGCGCCGGGTGCCACGCCAGCGGTAGAGCTCGGCTGCCGAATGAACCAACTCGCGGCGGCGATCGATCGGCCATTTCTCACTCAACACCAGATCCACCCATGTCGCCAGCCATGGCAGTAGCTCCTCAGGCGTCACTCGTGGATCGAAATAGAGCTGAATATGATCGATCGTTCGTTCAAGTGGATCAAGGATCGACTCAAAGATCAGCAAAAACCGCCCAAGAAAGTCGGTCTGATGATAGATCGGCGGCATATACTGCATATAGGTGCTGGCACCATCAACCAAGCGGCGCTCGCCGGGGCGCAACCGCGGTGGCGCACCACCACCCGGCAGGCGGCGGATACTTTCGCCGGGCGGCAGTTGTGCGGCGATCCGCGGCGGTACGCGTGCCGCCACCTCCGGCGGCACAACCGGCGCCGGCCCTCCGCTCGGGCGCGGCTGTGCCCCACCCCTGATCTGGTCGGCCGGCTCGCCGATCGGGGTCGCCTGGGTAAACCGCACAAAAAATGGCCCGATTCGCAGAATATCGCCATCGCGCAGCTCCCGCCGCGTGTTGGGCGTCAGGCGCGTGGTATTGAGGAATGTGCCGGTACTACTGCCTAGATCGGTCACCCATACGCCATCGGCATCACACACGATCCGCACATGCCGTGATGCGACCTCGGCATCTTCGAGCACCAGGTCATTCTCAGCAGTACTCCCGATCGTCATGCTGCCGATCTGCAGTGAATACCGCCGTACGATTCCGCCCCGTCGGGCGTATGCGAGTATCCCGTAATCCATGGTTCCTCGCGCTATTCGACACTTACGCGATGTTCGGCCGATACAATCAGGCCGTTCGGCGGCACACTGATACGTGTCTGTGGCTGCTGATCGCCTTCAATTGCCATACTCACCTGATCAATATACCCGATCCCGGGAGTTCCCTGCAGCACCGTGTAGATCTCGGAGATATACAGGTCACGGCCAAATGGCCAACCATCGCCATGCTCCCCACCGATCAGTGGATTAAGGAAGCGAAATAGTCGATCGAGGGCATCGCGTCGTACGGTTTCGAGGCTTGCCATCGGCCGCGCCTTGATACTGGCGGTCACACTCACACGAATATATTCGGGCGGCTCAATACGCACAACTGTGGTGAGGAGCCGCCGCTCATCGAGATACCCCTGAACATCCTGCACCACATCGGGTGCAACCCGTAACTGATCGGCGGGAATATACTCGTCGGGCCGGTTGACAAACGGCACGAGCGAGATCGTCACCACTCCCGGCGATGGTGCGCCCGCCTGATCGAGTGCCCGTGGTTGCAGGCAGAAGGCGCGCGCCACCCGTGAAGATGCCTCACGCGCCAGGAACTCGTAGTCTTCGGCGGTAACGGCCCGATCACGCGAACGCAGCATTTGCGGGGCACGTAACCGAGCCCGATCCAGTGTTTCGGCATCAAGGCCGCCTTCGGCACGGCGGCGGTTGATCACCCGATCCACATACGGCACCGCACTACGCAGACGCGTGATCGTCCCGGCCCCAACATTTCCGGCGGCACCACCGCCACTACGGTAGCGGCTGACCCCCCGACCCCCAGCCGGCCCCCCCCCCCCGAGAGGCGGGTCCGCCCCGCCCCAACCTTGCGGGCGGCCCCCACCGCCACTACGGTAGCGGCTGAAACGAATCAGCCCATTCCGCGCCGGGATCGCGCCATACTGGCGCTCGTAGCCATCCGGTTCACGGATCGACGGCCCAAACATGATCTCACCGCTGACACTATCAAGCACGTAGTGCATGTCTTGCCGGCCCGATTTGCTGAAGTCGCCGACTTCGATCCATGCCTCCCACGGCCCATCTTCGTGTTCACGGATCATGATCGACTCACCGGGGCGGCGCGGCAATACCGGGGCATGTTCGAGGTAGAACTGCTGCCCCGGCCGGCCGCTGCTACGGCCGAGGATCTCGTCGCTGATCATAGTGGCATGGGTTGCACTCACCATGCCCCCCAGCGTGTCGGCCGTCATGGCTCGGATCTGCGGCGACGCCGAATAGGTCGGCTGGCCCGGCTCGGGTGGGGTATGGCGGCAGCGAATCCAGAAGCCGCTCTTGCCGGCAACATCCTGGCGCGCCATGCGTGGCGACATATACAGAATCACGCGCCCCGGCTTATTGAAGCCACCAGTCTCGTCTCGTTCGAGCTCAAGATCCACCCAGCCATCATTCTGCCATGCTTCCCACACCAGCGGTGGATTGCTTGGATCAACCCCGATTCCTTCGATTGTACAATCCAGATTGAGCGATAGAATGTTGCGGCTGATATTGGCGGCAAACCCGATATAGAAGGCATTGCCGGGGCGCGGCTCGGCACCGAATGCCAGAAACGCTTCATCCTCCGGCCCGAGCGTCCAGGTCTGATCCTCAAATACCCGCTCATCGCCGGTTGTGAGGCAGAAACGCAACTCGGGCGGAAAGACGATCAGTTCGTCATCGGTGCGAAACTCCACCGACGCCTCAGCGGCCGTTTGCATGGTTGCCGCCTGCGTGCCGGCCGGCACACTGATCGGTATTGCCGGCGGCGACGAGAGCCAGAAGGTCAGTTCGGTACTCGCCGCTGCCGGTGGTTGCAGGCGCGTACCAATCAACTCCATAAATGTAATGAAGTTCTTGTCGGGAACCTGGTTGAGCCGGTAGATCAGCATCTCGGTCATCCAGGCAAACAGTTCGATCAGCGTCACCCCCGGATCACTGACGTTGTGATCCGTCCATTCCGGGCAGTAGCGCGGGATCAACCGTTTGGCTTCATCGACAATATCCTGAAACCGCCGGTCGTCGAGGTTTGGTGTGGGCAATGCCATCGTCACGAATCTCCTTCACTGCACGTGCAGGATTCCAGCGGCACAAGCCTAGGATTCACCGGGTATAGTATAAAACGGAAAGACAAGCGCCCGCCGATCATGGGTGGTCTTGATTTCATACACAATATAGATCAGAAGGCAACCATCGGTATGTGGATCCGGCTCGGCCATTACATCAATCACAACAATCCGTGGTTCCCAATAGCCGAGTGCTTCACGAACATAGTGCGCCGCTGCAGTTGAGGTTTCGATATTCATCGGCGCGAAAACGAGCTCGTGTATGCGGCTGCCGAAGCGCGGCCGCATGACCCGCTGGCCAATCGGGGTCATCAGGATGATCTGGATCGCTTCTTCGATCTCATCGACCCCTTTCGAGAGCGCGATCCCGCCACGGCCATCAACACCAAGGGGAACACGCCAGCCGGCGCCGACTAGATCAAACTGTGAACGTGACATCGCATATGCCTCTAGTTAATCTTCACCAGAGTACCCTGTACCGTCAGGATGCCACCCGACTTGACAGTTCCCATGCCCATCGCTTCAAAGGTCGATTGCGAACCTTTGATATTCATGGTGGCGTTGGTCTCTAGATTCACCCCTGACGGGCCGATCGTCAGTTTGCCGCCCGAATTGCTCAGTTCAAGCATACCGCCGGTATTGAATTTCAGCACACTCTGGGCACCTTTCAGCTCCAGTTCACCGCCGGAATGCACCGTCACCTTGCCGGTGCCGTTATCATCAAGTGTGATGGTGTGTTTCGCCGACTTCACTTCGATCTTCTTGTCGCCATCACCCATGGTGATCGTCATTCCATCGGCTGTCTTGATTTCAATCAACTTCTTGCCGCTGCCGGTGTCGTCGTTGAAGGTAATCGTATGGCCGATCCGGGTTTTGAAGACCCGCATATTGACTTTACCGTCATTCACGGCTGTAATGCCATGTTTGTCTTTGCCATTCCACAGCCCGCCCAGAATATACGGCCGGTTGATATCGCCATGCTCAAACGCCACCAGAACTTCATCGTTCACTTCCGGCGTCACAACAAAGCCACGGCTCGCACCGGCACCAGCAGCGGCAATGCGTGCCCAGTTGCTTGCCAGTTGATCATCAAGCCAGGGAAACTTGACCTTGATCCGCCCCAGGCCTTCGGTATCTTCATTACTGGTTACCACACCAATCACAACCCCATTGACGGTGTGGTGGTTCTCAAGATCAGTTAGTGGTGCCACAACACTCGTTGGTCGCCGCCCACTGACGATCACTGTCGTGAGGTACCCCTCACGCAGCGTATAGACATGGCGCGTTGCGGTGATGAAATAGGTACCACTAAAACGTGTGCCGATCTTATTCAACGCGATCGTCTTACCAGCCCTGATATTCGGATCGCCGTAGCATACCCCCTCGGCCTGCAGAAAATCACCGGAGATCTCATCCAGGATCGATTGCGCCAGCTTAACGGCTTCCCCCTGAGTTGCCACCGGCCGGTCGGTCAGATTGAACTTGGCTGCCGCAGAGAATGCACTCTGGGCTGCA
>CALLZL010000334.1 GCA_937859575.1 uncultured Chloroflexota bacterium | reverse complement strand
GCGGGGACCTGCCGGAACAGGGGCCGCGCCACCCGCCGTGCGGTGGCACAGTCGCTGCGTGGTGTTGATCCGCACGAAACCGGCAAGCATGGCGATACCAACGGCGCTGCGATGCGGGTTAGTGTGGTTGGCCTGATCCACCCCGGCGATCCGGCGGCGGCGGTGCGTGATGCCGCGCTGCAGGCCATCCCGACCCATAACACCGATGTGGCGATCTCGGGTGCGGCGGCGGTAGCGGCGGCAGTAGCGGCGGCCTTGAGCCCCGGTGCAACCCTCGATACCATCCTGGCGGCCGGAGTGGCCGGTGCCGATGAAGGCCGCCGCCTCGGGCCAACCTATATGGGTGCATCGGTTGGGCGGCGTATCGAACTGGCGCTTGCGATTGCCCGTGAGGATGCCGATCCGCGTGAACGCATCCAGAAGCTGTATGATATTATCGGCTGCACCCTGGCAACCAGTGAGTCGGTGCCGGCGGCATTTGGCGTGCTTGCCATGGCCGATGGCGACCCGTTGCAGACGGCGGTGTATGCGGCGGCGCTCAGTGGCGATGCTGATACGGTTGGTGCGATCGCCTGTGCGATCGCCGGTGCATGGCATGGCGCAGCGGCCTTCCCTGCCGATATTCGCACTACCCTCGTTACCGCGAACCCGGAGTATGATTTTTCCGGTACGGCGCAGCGCCTGGCCGCACTTGCCGCAGCACGTAGCTGACCGGTTGCGGCATCAATGGAGTACACAGACCTATGAGAGTCGTCACCGTCGGCGATCTCGTCGCCGACATTGTTGTCGCGGTGCCGCTGTTGCCATTGCAGATCGGCCAGTATCAAGAGGCGCATGCCATCCGGATCGAGCCGGGTGGTGCCGGTAATTTCCTGATCGCCGGTGCCCGCCTTGGTATGCAGATGATCTCGATCGGCGCACTTGGCGACGATGCCTTCGGCCATGAGGTGGCTGCCATCTTTCGCGCCGAGGGGATCGATACCGCGCTGATAACGCATCCGCCCGGCACATCAACAACCGCAGTGATTGTGCTGAACGATGACCACGGCCATACGATCATGACCGGCATGTTTAGTGATGGCCCCGAGATTGATTTTCTGCCGGAATGGGCTGCAGCACTGGCAAGCGCCGACGCGATCTTCGCGTTCGGCTATTCCCTGCGCGAAGGGCGCATGCGCACTGCCGTACTCGACAGCCTCGAATATGGCCGCTCGCTCGGGCGACCGATCCTCTTTGACCCCGGGCCGGAGTTCGATCAGCTTGCCGCCGATGTGCGCAAGCGGGTGCTGGCGAGTTGTGATGTGATCCTGCTGACCGAGGCCGAAGTGCCGCTGACAGGTATGGCGGAGGCTGCCGAACTGCTTCAGCACGGCCCACAGACGGAGGTGGTAAAGCGGGGTGAAGCCGGTTGCCGGATCATATCGGCGGCAGGCGTGCTCGATATGCCGGGGTTTCCGGTGGTTGCCCGTGATACCGCCGGCGCCGGCGACTGTTTTGCCGCTGCCTTCATCTTTGGTATGCTGAGCAACTGGCAACCACCCCAGATCGCCAGGTTTGCCAATGCCATGGGGGCGGCAATGGTGCAGAAGCGTGGCACCGGCCGCCAGGCACCCTACCCTGCCGAGATCTCTGCCATTCTTGGAGAATAGGTGAAGCTGTTTGGTTGCTGCTATCCGAAGTGCGATAGCAGCAACCAAACGACCACGAAAGGAATGCTGTTATGCCGCAGCGCGTTATCCTCGATGTCGACACCGGAACCGACGATGCCGTCGCCCTGATGGTCGCGGCCCTCTCTCCTGATCTCGAACTGGTCGGTGCAACAACCGTCAATGGGAATACCCTCGTGCACTTCTGCACCGAGAACACCCTGCGGGTCTTCGACTATATCGGTAAGCAGATCCCGGTCTTCGAGGGCATGAGCATGCCACTCTCACGGCCGGATTTTGTGCGGGATGTGGCAAGTGCCATTCATGGCGATCTGCTCGATCTACCGCCGGCTACCAGCAAGAAACAGCCGCAGCATGCCGTCGACTGGTTGATCGACACTTATATGGCATCCGAT
>CALLZL010000333.1 GCA_937859575.1 uncultured Chloroflexota bacterium | reverse complement strand
GCACAACGATTACTAGCCGGGAGCGCGGGCGTCTCGCCCGCATCCGCCCACGATGTGCTTTGCCGCGCTGTCTGAGGAGTTGACCCGCCTGAAACAGCAGCCGGAAACGTCCTGGCTGCGCGAGATGGATAATAAAGAGTGCGACGTTCAAGCGAGAGCCGAGTGGGCATTGGTTCGTCAGCATCGTCGCCGAGCAGCAGGTCGCCCCGCGTACCGCGCGCCCGATACAGTCACTCAACCAACGTCAGGTTGAGCGGTGCAAGCGGAATACCCTGCAGTGAAGCGCGCCATACTGCCCCCGGCGCGATCGGCAATGCAGCCGTAAGTGTGCCGGTGGTGATAACTTCGCCGGCCATTACCGGTTCGGCCTGCTGCGCCGCCAGTGTCGCTACCAGGTAGCCAAGCGCAAGCAACGGGCTATCGAGCGCATTGGCACCGATCCCTTCCGCACGCACTTCGCCGTCACAACTCAGGGTAAGGCGGCACGCGGCGAGCTGCACCGCCAGCTCCTCGGCATGCGCTGGATCGTATTGCAGCGGCTCACCGATAATCAGGCGCGCATGCAAGCCGAAATCGGCGGCGCATTCGGCCGAGGTAAACTGCCAGCCGGCGAAATGACAATCGACGATCTCAAAACCGGCAGCGACCCACGAAACATGCTGCAGCAGTGCATGCGGATCGGTTAGATCGGTAGTTGCTGCATCGATCGGTGCACCAATTCCCAGCACGATCTCCGGCTCGATCCGTGGGGCGAGCATCCCTGCCAACGAGATCGCTACATGCCCCTGGGGTGCAGACTGTACCGTCGTATTGTAGACATGCGCCCAGAGCGGGCGATCGACTCCATAGGCCGGCCAGAGCGAACGGTTGGTAAACCCGATCTTGCGCCCGACCGTACGCTCGCCGCGTGCTCGCCGCAGTGCGGTGAGCGTGGCACCGACGCGATATGCATCAGCAAGCACAAGCGCAGCATGCTGCGATGGTCGTTCGGTAGCATACCCACCATCATAGGCGTTGAGCAGCCTGGTGGCGAGTTGCAGTATCTCGACTTCCTGAAGCATAAGGCTCCTCTTCATTTGAATTGAATTCGGCTGCCACGCCCGGCATGCTGTCGTGCTACGCAGCACGGCATCATCCCCAGCGATCCCAGCGTACAACCTCGTCGAGTGGGCGGCGACCACCGCGCCGCAGGGTACTCGACGGTGGTTGGGCGGGGTAGCCAAACGAAAGCGCGACTTCAATAAACTGCTCATCGGGTGCGCCGAGGATGGCACGCGCCTTGGCCGGCTCGTAGATCGACGCGATACATGATCCAACCCCGCGATCCCATGCCGCCAGTTGCATATAGGCACTCGCCTGGCCAATATCATACGCCCACTCATCGGTTGAGAAGATTGCGACGGCAAATGCCGCGCCCGCCAGATGCCCTGCATACTGGCCGCATGCCGCAAGTTGCACCAGGAGTTCACGATCACGTACTACGACAAACTGCCACGGCTGGGTATTCTTACTACTCTGCGAACGTCTGCCGGCATTCAGAATCTCGTGGATCGTCTCCTCGGGTACCGGTCGCTCAGCAAACGTACGTACCGAGCGCAATGTGCGAATCGCCTCAAGTGTCTCCATACCTCTGTGCTCCCTTCTTTACGATGGTATCAACCTATCAATTGGATTCAGACCAATAGAGATCATTCCATGCGCGCTCACCCCGCACACCGTCGTTGTTCAGTCTACATCATACACCTTCCAGCAGTAGCCGGCGCTCTCGCAGCCGGGATCACCGGTGGCCGCGCACACAAGAAGATCAGATCGGGTGCGTTCTGCGTATCACCTGATGTAGATGTACTTGACGGCAATAGCTCACAAGGAACCTGCCAATGCTACTCTTTGCTCGTCTCTGCCTGTTGCTTGTGCTACTCGCCGGCTGTGCTGCTCCTACAGCACCTATCCCTTCCCCAACACCGCTGGCACCAGGCACACCACGATTACCCGCCACAGTTACCCCTGTGCCGCCATCACCAACATCTGTGCCGCCCACAGTTACCCCCGTGCCGCCATCACCGACACTTGTGCCGCCATCACCGACACCCGATCCGGTGGCCGGGTTCACGATCGAAGATCTACGGGCACGTAGCTATGGGGAAGGAACAATCGAAATTGGTGTTGTTTTTCGGCGGGGGCCAGGCTCCACCCCCTATCGCATCATTTCCCCCGCCGATGGGCTACGCCTCACCGGATTACTGCACCTGCCCACAGGGCCGGGGCCCTTCCCGGTGATTATCGCCAATCGTGGTTACATCGCACCCGAACGCTATCAACCGGGAATGGATAGCCGCACTTTCGCCGATTACATGGTACGCCGTGGCTTTCTGGTTGTGGCACCGGATTACCGAGGGTATGGTGGCGGCGACAACGGGCCAAATCAGTTCTACACCGGCTACTACCTCGACATCCTGCATCTTATTCCGCTGGTACAGGCACTACCCCAGGCACAACCGGGCCCGGTCGGGATGTGGGGTCACAGTCGCGGCGCATCGATCACGGTGGCAGCACTGACCATTAGCGATCAGATCGCTGCGGCGGTCGTCTATGCACCAGCACCGGCGGATCTTGCCGCCGATTACGCACGCCGTATGCGCCAGAGCAACGGCAATCCGGGCGGCGATACATGGCCCTTCAGCCCCGAGAGCAATCCCGAAGCCTTCCGGCGTGTCTCGCCGATCAACTATGTCGACTATGTCAATGCGCCTGTCATGCTGCACCACGGCACTGCCGATGTGACCGTCGATGCAGCGGCGAGCGTCGCTATTGCCGATGCCCTGCGCGCCGCCGGCAAGGATGTAACGCTGTATCTGTATGAAGGCGGGCCACACACCCTGCAAGGGGCGCAAGAGCGCCTCTATCTCGAACGAACCCTGACGTTCTTTCAGCAGCAGCTGAGGGTCGCACCATAACATGTTTCCCCCAAAAGAATGACCCGCGTGCCAGCCGATCCTCCAAGCACTGCTTCGCGCCGCCATATGACCAGAAATGGTACAATGACGCCTGGTGCGTGGGCACAGCGCCGGCGCGCCCGAACGACACGAGCAAAGCCAATGCACAAAGAGTCGCGACTCCTGCGGATCGGGGTACTCGGCTGCGGGCCAATCGCCCAGTTTGCCCATTTCGATGCCTGCCGCAAAGCACGCAATGCCGAGCTCTATGCAATCTGCGATGCCGCCGAAGATCTGGTGGCGCGTATGGCGGCGATCCACGCCCCCCTGGCGAGCTACACCAGCTATGATGCGATGCTGGCCGACCCGAATATCGATGCCGTCATCATCGCTACTGCCGATCAGTTTCATGTCCCGCTCTGCCTGCGTGCCATTACGGCCGGTAAGCATGTCCTGGTCGAAAAACCGCTTGGCGTGAGTGTCGAGGAGTGTCTGACATTGCAGGCAGCCGTTGATTCCGGCGGGTGTGTCTTGCAGGTCGGCAACAACCGGCGCTTCGACCCGGGGATCGCCTTTGCCGCGAGGTTTATCCGCGAGGAGCTTGGCGCGCTGATCGGCATGAAGGGATGGTACTATGATTCGACCGAACGCTACACCATGACCGATAATCTGCAGCCGATTCCGCTCCTCAGTGCGACAGCGCGCCGCCCTGCCGGCAACCCGAAAGATGATCGACCACGCTACTTCTTGCTCACCCATGCCAGCCATCTGGTTGATACAGCACGGCTGCTTGGCGGCCCGATTGTCGGCGTACGCGCCCGGCGCGTTGCCATGTTCGGCGCGTACAGCTGGTTTGTCAGCCTCACATTCGCGAGTGGTGCCCTCGGGCACATCGACATGACAATCGCGATCCGTGGCGATTTTGAAGAAGGGTTCCAGATCCACGGCGAATTCGGCAGTGTCAGAGGGCGCGCCCATCTGCCGTGGTATCACAAAGCTGCCGATGTCGAATGCTACTCGGCGCGGAGCGGACTCTTCCAGCGGCCGCTCGGTGCCGATGCCTACAGCTATAAACTCCAGATCGAAGGGTTTGCCGACACAATCTTGCATGGTAGACCCCAACAGGGGGCCGGTGTCGCTGATGGCCTGGAGGCGGTGCGGACCCTCGTTGCGATTGCCCGCTCGGCCGAGAACGATAGCTATGTGAAGCTTGCGGATGCGGCAGGGGCAGTGTAGCAACGCGCCGGGGCCGTAAGCCTGAAACGAAAGAGTATATGCTGAATCACCCTCCCTTCGCAGTACGCGCCGTTCACTGCGACCACCAGGCCGACGATGAGGCGGTTTACCAGGCGTTACGTCCCGCCACCGACCCCTTGGAGCCCGCATGGGATCGCCTTAGCCCCCCCCGCCCGGTGGGGGCGCGCTGGGGCTCCCCGGCGCCGCGCCCGCCGTATTGCAGTGAAATTCAACCAGGATAAAGCCCGCGACGCGATTGTCTCGTTTGCCGGGCAACGCCAGCAACTGGTGAGTGATAGCGTGATGCGTGCCACACTGCGCCTGCTGCGCGAACGCACCGGTGCCGAGATCATGTGCGTTGATACAAGCTATTATGTTATGTATAGTGGTGAGACACTGGCGAACACCTGCACGATTGCGCCGATTCTGCGTGAATACGGCATCCCATATATCGACGGCACCCAGCCGCCGTATCGGCAGGTAGCAACCCCCGGCGGCGGGCAGATGTTCCGCCGATACACAATGGTGCAGGATCTGGTTGATGCCGATGAGGTGGTATCGGTAGCCTTGATCAAGAACCACGCATTTATGGGGGTGACCGGCTGCCTGAAGAATCTGTTCGGGCTCATGCCCGGTGAGCCGCACGGCCGGCCGCGCACCTACTATCACCATCTGGTGCGCATGCCGTACATGCTTGCCGATATCGGGCGCATCCTCGATCCGGCGCTCAATATCATCGATGCGCTGGTAGGGCAGGCCGGCATGGAATGGGGCGACGGCGCAGGGCTGGGCCGGATCGTCGATGGTATCATCGCCGGTGATCAGGTAATCGCGACCGATGCCTGCCTGGCCCACCTGATGGGGCACGATCCGCATGCCGATTGGGCGACTCCGCCATTCCACCGGGATCGCAATGCGCTACTGGTGGCTGCCGAGGGTGGTTTCGGCACTGTTGATCTCGACCAGATCGATTTCCAGAGCGAGCTTGCGCCGCAACCCGCAGGGCGTTTCTTCGCCATCATGACCGATTCCGCCGCCACCAACTATACCTGGCGGCGCACAATGTGCGAGCAAGCGCTCTTCTATCGCGACAACCGCGAGCAGTTTCTGCGCTATGCCGGCGAGTACATCCTGCTGCAGGATGGCGTGGTGCGCTGGCACAGCCCCGACGGCACCATCCGCATTAGCCGCCGCGATATGGCCGGCGGGCACCGCGATCATGCCATGTGGTTCAAGTTCGTCGATCCGGAAGAGGCCGAGGGCGAACAGTATAACGTGTACGAGCACGCCCTCGCCACCCTCGGCCCACCGCCACCCGCGTAGCACCACCCGATCGGGTGGTGCTGCCGGCACACCAGTGCCGCCCTATTTAAACCGTTCTGCCTCGGGATCGTCGCTCTGGAAACCAACCTCATCAAGCTCGGCCCAGATCGCATCCGGGATGGCATGATTGGCAAGTTCAACCGTCTGGGCGATCCGTTCGGGGCGTGTCATGCCGATAATTGTCGAGGTGATGCGTGGGTCGCGCAGCGAGAACTGTAGTGCCGCCGCCGCCAGTGGTACGCCATAGTTGCTGCAGATCTCGGCCATTGCCCGCGCCCGTTCGATAATCAGATCCGGCGCTTCCTGATAGGCATAGCGCGGGTAGGCATCCGGCCCTTTGGCAAGGATTCCACTGCCGTACGGCGCGGCATTCAACACCGCTAACCCGCGCTCCGCCGCCATCGTGAGCAGCGGATCAGCCGAACGATTGAGCAGCGTGTAGCGGTTGTGGGTGATCACCGCCTCGAAGGCACCGGTCTCGACATAGCGAATCATCAGATCGATCGGGCCGCCGGCCACCCCAACATGCCCGATCAACCCCTCGTCCTTCATCTGCAGCAGCACCTCGACCGGGCCGCCGGGTGCCATACAGGCATCAAACGTCGTATGCTCCGGGTCGTGCAGAAACATGATCTGAATTGAATCAAGGCCGAGGAGCCGCAGGCTGCGTTCGACCGAGCGCCGGATCTGGGCACCGCTGAACTCGCCGGTATGGAGATCACGATCGGCCTTCGATGCCAGCACATAATCGGCCGGCAGCCCGCCATGCTCCGCCAGTCCGATTCCGATGCGACGCTCGCTCTCGCCATCGCCGTACGAAGCGGCCGTATCAATAAAACGGATCGGCCCACCGAATGCCGCCCGCAGCGTTGCCAGTGCTTGCTCCTCGCTCACACTATAGGCGAAGGTATCGACCATATCGCCCAGTGGGGCACACCCAATACACAGATTGGTTACCTCGAGCCCGGTCGTGCCAAACCGGCGCAGCGGCAGTTGAGATCCTATCGTCACGCGAACCTCCTCGATACTCTACCGATGGTGGATATGCCAGTATACCACGCAGGCATGCACTTGACCGGATCCACACACAACCCTATACTGGCCACATCCCGGCAGGAAACGATCTGAGCCCGCTGCGACACGGTGCGGTTGCAGCCGGTAGAGGGAGCAACAACCATGGCAACCGAGCGTATCGGGTATATCGGGTTGGGGATCATGGGGCGGGGCATGGCACGCAACCTGCTACGTGCCGGTTTCGAACTACGCGTGTGGAACCGTACCAGTGCACGAATAGACGAGCTCACAGCCGATGGTGCCATCGCCACAACCAGCCCGGCCGATCTTGCAGCCCAGAGCGACATCATTATCATCTGTGTCAGCGATACCCCGGATGTCGAGCAGGTGCTGCTTGGCGAGCAGGGGGTGATCGCGGGTGCGGCCGCCGGATCGCTGGTGATCGACATGAGTACGATCAGCCCGCAGGCCACCACGCGCTTCGCAAGTACACTCGGCGAACGCGGTATCAGCATGCTCGATGCGCCGGTGAGTGGGGGTAGCGAAGGTGCCGCCAGAGGCACACTCAGCATCATGATTGGCGGCGATGCAGCCGATATCGAACGCGCCATGCCGGCACTCCAGGCCATGGGCAAAACGATCACACATGTTGGCCCGACCGGTGCAGGCCAGACGGTCAAGCTCGTCAATCAGATCCTGGTGGTGGGGAATGCCCTGGCCATGAGCGAGGCGTTGCTCTTTGCACAGGCCGGCGGTGTCGATCTTGAAAAGGCACTTGCCGCAGTGGTTGGTGGTGCAGGCGGCAGCTGGATGCTTGCCAATCGCGGCCCACAGATCCTGGCGCGTGATTGGCGCCCCGGTTTCACGATCGACCTGCAGCAGAAGGATGTACGCCTGGTGCTTGGCGCCGCCGATCAGCTCGGCTGCCCGCTGCCGGCCACAGCCCTGATCTTTCAGCTCTATCGAACCCTGCAGGCACGCGGCCTCGGCCACGAAGGCAACCATGCCCTGATCAAAGCACTTGAGGAGTTGGCCGGGTTTGAAGTTGGTGGAGAGTCGTCGTAGCAGAAGTAAGGATGCCCGACAATGAAGTCACTGCCGTTTCGCCAGGTTCACCTCGATTTCCATACATCACCGCATATCCCCGATATTGGTGCCGATTTCGCTGCCGATGAGTTTATTGCGACACTGAAAGCCGCGCATGTGAATTCGATCACCGTCTTCGCCAAGTGCCATCACGGCTATTCGTACTACCCAACCAAGATCGGCACACCCCACCCGAATCTGAAGCGCGATCTGTTGGGCGCTATGCTGAAGGCACTTCGTGAGGCCGGGATCCGCGCCCCGATCTATACCACCGTGACATGGGATGAACTGGCGTGGGCGACGCACCCCGAGTGGCGGCAGATCTCGCCCGATGGCCGGATCGCCGGGCCATCGACCACACCGCTGCGGCCGGGATGGAAGAACCTCTGCATGAATTCCGGCTACGGCGATTATGTGATCGCCCAGATCCAGGAGATCCTGCAGCGCTATCAACCCGATGGCCTGTTCATCGACATTGTGCGCTATATTGGCGGGCCGTGTGTCTGCTCGACATGCCTGCCCGAGATTATCGGCGGGGGGGGAGGCCCCCCGAACTACGAGGACCTGGTGCGGTTTGCCCCGGCCGCCGAAAGCCGCCTTATGGAACGCTGTGCCCCCGCCATTCGC
>CALLZL010000332.1 GCA_937859575.1 uncultured Chloroflexota bacterium | reverse complement strand
GGTTTCCGCCTAGCCCCGCCGGCGCGGCACCCGCCCCCCCGGCGGCCCGGGGCGGAGGGGGGGGGCGGGCCGGGCAACCGCCGCTGCACTGGCGCATGCCGGGCTGGCGGCTGATCTGATACCGGCCGATTACCGAGCCGCCGGGCTGCTGGCAGATATTGGATCGATTGCCGGGCAGCGGGTGTTACTGCCGCAGGCCGATATCGCGCAGCCCGAGCTGGCCGCCGGCCTGCGTGCCGCCGGGGCGCTGGTTGATGTGGTGGTCGCGTATCATACTGTGCCGGGGGATGGGGTCGATCTGGCACTTGAGCTGCTGCGCAGCGGGGTAGATGCGATGATCTTTACCAGCCCTTCGACGATTCGCTCGCTATGGCAAGGGCTGGCGGCGCGTGGTATCGATGACCCAATGATCCGTCAGCTCTTCGCCTCGACGGTAATTGCCTGTATCGGGCCAACGACCGCCGCCGCCGCGCCGCGTGCCGATGTGGTAGCCGAACCGCATACTGTCAGCGGCCTGATTGCGGCGCTGATACGCTATTTTGAGGAACACCCATGAATACGACACTTCGCCTGCGGCGTCTGCGCCGTACCCCGGCCCTGCGCCGCATGGTGCGCGAAACGGCGCTCGATGTTGAGGATCTGATTGCACCGCTCTTTGTCTGCGCCGGGCAGGGGATCATACGCCCGATCGGATCGATGCCCGGCCAGGCACAGCGCTCGGTTGATCAACTCGATGCCGAGATCGACGAACTGTGTGAACTGCGCATTCCGGCAGTGTTGCTCTTCGGTATTCCGGCTCACAAAGATGCGACCGGCAGCAGTGGCTGGGATCCGGCCGGGCCGGTGCCGCAGGCTATCCGGGCGATCAAGGATCGCGCACCTGCGATGGTGGTGATCGCCGATGTGTGCCTGTGTGAGTATACCGATCATGGCCACTGCGGCGTGCTGGCACCACGCCCCGACATGGGCGACGTGCTGAATGATGCGACTCTCGAACTCCTGGTGCGTGAAGCACTGGCCTATGCCGATGCCGGCGCCGATATTATTGCGCCGAGCGCTATGATGGATGGCCAGGTAGCAGCGATTCGGGCCGGCCTCGACGCGGCCGGCTTCCACGACACGATCCTGCTCTCGTATGCTGCCAAGTTTGCCTCGGCCTTTTACGGGCCGTTCCGTGAAGCGGCCGAATCGACCCCCAGCTTTGGTGATCGGCGTGCCTACCAGATGGATCCGGCCAATGGGCGCGAAGCGATGCGCGAAGTGGAGCTTGATGTCGCCGAAGGTGCCGACATGCTGATGGTGAAGCCGGCCGGCGCGTATCTCGATATCATTCGCGGTGTGCGTGAGCGCTACGCCCTGCCGTTGGCGGCCTACCAGGTCAGTGGCGAGTTTGCCATGATCAAGGCCGCCGCGCACAACGGCTGGATCGACGAGCGCCGGGCGGCACTCGAGAGCCTGCTGGCGATCAAGCGCGCCGGTGCCGACATGATCATTAGTTATTATGCGAAGGATGCTGCTCGCTGGCTGATGGAAGATTACTCGTAAGGCAAGGAGTCATTGCATGACCAGTACTCAACGTTCGGAAGCGCTGTTTGCCGAGGCGCGCCAGCTCATCCCCGGTGGTGTCAATAGCCCGGTGCGAGCGTTTCGTGGGGTGGGCGGTACGCCGCGCTTTATTGCGCGTGGTGAAGGGCCGTTTCTGGTCGATGCCGACGGTCAGCGCTATATCGACTATGTGCTCTCGTGGGGGCCGCTGATTCTGGGGCATGCCGATGCCGAGGTGGTGGCGGCGATATGTGAACAGGCGGCGCGCGGCACCACCTACGGCGCGCCGACCGAGCTCGAGAGCGAGCTGGCGCGGTTGGTGATCGACATGATGCCGGCCGTCGAAATGGTGCGCTTTGTCTCGTCGGGAACCGAGGCGGCCATGAGCGCACTACGGCTGGCACGCGCCTATACCGGCCGCGACAAGATCATCAAGTTTGCCGGCTGCTACCATGGGCACTACGATGGGTTGCTGGTGCAGGCCGGATCGGGGGTGGCAACCCTCGGCTTGCCCGATAGCCCGGGGGTACCGGCCGCCGTTGCCGCCGGAACGCTTACCGCACCCTACAACGACCTCGACGCCGTCGAGGTGCTCTTGCGTGCCAATGCGGGGCAGGTTGCGGCGATTGCGATCGAACCAGTGGTTGGGAATATGGGTTTTGTTGCGCCGCGTGACGGCTTTCTTGCCGGCTTGCGTCGCCTTGCCGACGACCATGGCGCGTTGTTGGTGTTCGACGAAGTGATGACCGGATTCCGGGTTGCGCCGGGCGGTGCGCAGGAGCGTTTTGGTATTAGCCCCGATCTGACCTGTATGGGCAAGGTGATTGGTGGCGGATTACCGGCGGCAGCCTATGGCGGCCGGCGCCAGATCATGGAGATGGTGGCACCGGTTGGGCCGATGTATCAGGCCGGCACGCTTTCGGGTAACCCGTTAGCCATGGCGGCCGGTATCGTAACGCTGCGGCGCATCCGTGAACCGGGGGTCTTTGCGCAACTCGAACAGAGCGCGGCCGCACTCTGTGCCGGGCTGACACAGGCGGCGGCGGCGGCTGATATTCCGCTGCGGGCCGCCTATGCCGGCAGCATGTGGGGGTTCTTTTTTACGGCTGATGAGGTGTTCGACTACACCTCGGCCAAGACGGCCGATACGGCGCGTTATGGCCGATTCTTCCATGCCATGCTCGAACGTGGGGTGTATCTCGCCCCATCGCAATTCGAGGCCGCCTTTGTCTCGACGCGCCATGATGCGGCGATTATACGGCAGACCCTTGATGCGGCGGCCGAGGCGCTGGTGGCGGCGCGCTAATCGTAACCCAACCGATGGTATCGCTATGACGCCGCCTGTGTATCGCCAGGGATGTTCACCCACTGCCCGGTTTCGTGTGATCGACGGGCGGCGTCGATCACCTCCTGGGCCTGCCAGCCATCGTAGAAACTGGGTGTGATCGGCAGATCGTGGCGAATGGCATCGATGAATGCGCGCGTACCAACCGGCAGGCTGGTAAAGGGGGCGAGTAGCTGTTGATGGAAGGATGCCGCCGGGGGGGCACTGCCCCACAGCTCGGCCGGGATCGGCAGCGGCCGGATGTGCTGCTCGCCATCCCGCGCACCGCGCACCTCGGTGTCGATATAGGTCATATCAACCTCGAGGGTGCCGCCGGTGCCATGCAGCACAATGCGCTGCTCTTGAATGCGATCGGCGACATAGGCAATATCGCTGACCTGAATGGTGCCCTGTGCGCCATTGGTAAACTCGACCACCAGCATTGCCGCATCGCCCGATGGGTCGAGCGGCGTGCCGGCCGGGCCGGATCGTTCGATGGCATGGGCGATATGGCAGCTGACCCTGCTAATATCGCCGACATACCAGCGTGCCAGGTCGATCGCATGTGAGCCGAGATCACCAAGCGAACCGTTTGAATGCTGCCGATCGCGCCGCCATGTATAATCTGCGGTGCGCCCATGCCCGCCGACATAGCGGATACCGGCGTGGAAAGCGCGACCGAGATACCCCTGCTCGACCAGGGCATGGGCGTAGCGATGCGGTGCAACCCAGCGCCATGTGAAATAGGTCATATGTTTGACGCCCACGGCCTCGGCTTTTTCGTACATGGCGCGGGCATGGGTTGCGCTAAGCGCCAGCGGCTTCTCGCATAACACATGCAGCCCTGTGTCGAGCGCCTGCATCGTGATCGGGTAGTGCAGATCATCCGGTACGGCAATCACCAGTGCATCGATCGCACTCTGTTCGATCAGAGCGCGATAATCGGTATAGATCTGCGGGATGCCGTATTTGCGTGCCATTACCTCGGCCTGTTCGCGGTTGCGACCACAGATCGCCCGCAGTTCGACATGAGGATGGCTTACCAGCGCCGGTAGATGCATCAGATCGGCATACCAGCTGGTGCCGATCACACCGACCCGAACACGATCAGGCATACTTCCCCCTTACGGCTGTGCCGCCACAACCCGCACAGCATCAAAAGCAACCCGGCCGTCGTCGCAGATCAGCGCTACGCCACCCCCGCTGAAACGACGCTCGCTGTCGCGTATGTCAAACATCAGTATACCATCGACCCATGCCTGTAGCCGATCGCCGACGGCTGCGAGACGCAGCCGATACGGCTGGCCCAGCACCCGCGCAAACGGCGTTTCGGCCAGGATCTGTTCGCCGTCGAGCGCTTTGACCAGCTGCAACGTATCGGCCTTCATGAGCAGTGCATAGTAGCGCCGCAACCCCTGATAGCGCACGCCGATCCCACCCGCATCAGCCATATGGGTTGTGAGTGTGGTTTCGGCGCTGTAATCGCGCCATTCGCCGGTACCCTGGCTGATCATGCCGCGTCCTTCGTTCTGCACGATACGGTATGGCTCGGGCCACCAGCGATCCCATTGATCGGCGGCATCGACCCATGCACGCCGCCACATGCTGCCGCCGTGGGCCGGCTTCGCCAGTGTCACATCCGCCTCGCCTTCCCATGTCAACCAGTCGAGGTAGCAGCTGCCGCTGCCGTGTCCATGTAGTTCGATCACCACCGCCGCGATCGGTGCGCCGCCGGTATCCGGGATCCGCCAGGTGAAGTCGTGAGTTGCGCCCGGCTGCAGGGTGGTGTGCGGCCCGGCCAGCGGTACGAGCGCATCGTCGGCACCATAGACATGGACCAGCAGGCGTGCCTCGACGGCCGTGGCATTGGCACTATCGGCAGCCAGGCTCGCACTGACGGTCTGGCCGGCATAGAGGGTCGGCGAGGCGAGTAGTGCATACCCCGGCATGGTGATCGCATCGGGTGGAATGAAGGTTGGTGTGGTTGCCCGTGCGGTGCGCCCGGGAGCCAGGCCGTGGTAGTGCAGCGCCAGGCTGCGGCTGCCGCGCCGGCTCCAACCGGCGACATTGGCAATCGTCAGGGTACCTTTGGCGTCGGGGGCTTGATCGGCGGTAAAGCCCTGCACACTTCCGGGGAGTTCGAAGTGGAAGCGTGCGCCCTGCTTGGGGGCCAGCGGCGGTTCACCGGCCAGTGCCCGGCCGATATTCACCACCTCGTAGGTTTCGCGTACTGCGTCGGTGATCGCCCGCCCGCCATCGGCCGTCGGCAGATAGATACGATCTGCCACCGGGCCGCGCCAATCCGGGCCGAGATCAATCGTCGCCAGGCCATTCTTGATGCCGAGCAGGCAGCCGACATTGGCCGAGTTGCAGTCGGTATCCCAACCGGCAGTGTTCGTGATCATCAACGACTTCTGGAAGTCGTCGTCGCCATACAGCAGGCCCAGTATGATCAGCGCATGGTTGGGCACCGTATGGCAGTTCCCACCATAGCGATCATAGCCATATTCGGCAACGATGCGCTCGCGGGTGCGACGCCAGTCGCCATCGCGGGCATGCCAGTCGCGGACATCGCCGATCAGGCGCGTGATCAGTGAGTCGGCCGGGATGTAGCGCAGTGCGGTATCGA
>CALLZL010000331.1 GCA_937859575.1 uncultured Chloroflexota bacterium | reverse complement strand
GCTCTTCCGATCTGTATCAGCATAAACGCCGGGCTATTCTCGATGAGCTATAATCCGCCAGTACCACTGCCATCGGCACTGCATCAGTACCCCGCCACCTTGCACGGCCATGCACTGCTTGCGCAACTTGCCGACATGCACACCACCCAACTGACCCACGCGATGCTCGACGGCTGCGATCTGGCGGCTATCCCACCTGTTCTGTTCCGCCATACCACGCTGCAAGTGCTGAGCCTGTTCCGCAACCGCATCAGCGATCTGCCGGCCGCGATCGGGCAATGTACAGCTATCGAGGTATTAAACCTGGCTGCCAATCAGCTCACATCGCTGCCCGACAGCATCGGCGCACTTGCATCGCTCACGATGCTCGATCTGGGGCATAACAAACTGGATCGCCTGCCCGATTCGATCGGCAGCCTGGCACAGCTGAGCTTCCTCTATCTGAGCAATAACCACCTCGACGGTCTGCCAGAGACATGTGCCGGCCTTGGCCGCCTCAGCTACCTCAACCTCGACAACAACCGGCTTGATGGCTTCCCACCACTGCTTGTTCTGCTGCCGAATCTGACCGAACTACGTATCGCCGGTAATCTGCTGCGTATGCTGCCCGATGATCTTGGCCGGCTGCAGCAGCTGCGGGTGCTGAGCCTGCGCGATAACCGCCTCCGCACGCTGCCGCCCGTTATTGGGCAACTCGCCAATCTCGAAGAGCTGGATCTGCGCGCCAATCAGCTCAGCTGGCTGCCGGCCGAACTCGCGCAGTTGGCCAGGCTGCGCCGGCTTGATCTACGCTGGAACCGGCTGACCACCCTGCCGCCGGCAATCGAAACCCTTACACAGCGCGGCTGCCTGGTGTACCTCTGAGCTTGACCAGCCTGCAGCGCTGCGGTAGACTACCTAGGCACACTCACTACCAGGCCGGTTCCCCGATCCACAGGAAGAGAGTCATGAGTGATCAGCACAACGGCGCGCCGCCGCCGATGACCGAAGAGCAGTTTGCCGGCTATATCGAGCGGCGGCTTGGCATTCACGATGAGATGCTGGCGCATATCAGCCGCGAAGGGAACCAGCTCAGGTTGCGGATCAACGAGCGTGATGTCAGCGTCGATCTGACGCGCTTCTACCAGGCATATACGCGGCAACCGGCTCAACTCGATGCAGTAGTACAGACACTGATCCACGTGCTACTCGACGAGATTCCCCAGCGCGACGAACAGGATTTTGCCGCTCTTGCACCGCGCATCCGGCCCATGCTCAAACCGATCGACCTGCTCGCCACGGTGCGCGAACGTGGTGTGCCAATGATCGCCTACCGCGAACTGCTCGCTGATCTGATCATCACCTATGTGATCGACGAACAGCGCAGCGTGGCCTATATTAACGAAGATCAGCTCGAACGCTGGGGCATCGGCATCGATCAGCTCCATGAGCGGGCGCTTGCCAATCTGCGCCGCGCCACCGCTGATGTGCGTTTTACGACCGTCGGCGAGGGGGAGCAACGCCTCTATATCTTCAACAGTGGCGACGGCTACGATGCCACACGCCTGCTGCTGACCGATATTCTCGCCGAATGGGCCCGTTCGCTGCCGGGCCGGCTGGTTATCGGGATCCCCAACCGTGATTTCCTGATCGCACTCAGCGATGCCGATTCCGATATTCTGCGATCGGTTGCACACCAGATCCAGGCTGATGCCGAGCAGCGCCAGCACGGCCTGACCAACCAACTCTTCACACTCGCCGGCGGGGTGATCCGCACATTTGATTGGGAATAACACATGGAGTTTGGGATCGTTCTGCTGACGATCGGGGCCTAAGGGCTGGCAGGGTATACCGCCTGGCGCGAACGCAGCACCCTGTATGTCGTCGCCCTGCTTGCCGGCCAGATCAGCGCACTCGTATCACCGCTCTGGCAACGGATCTACGGCTTTGTGTACGATGAACGGCTGCCGGTGGCATTCAGCTTCGTCGATCGCTCACTCCCATGGGTGATCTTGCTCGGCGCCTGGTTGATCACCCTGCCGCCCCTCGTTATCCTGTTCCTCATCCGCCAGCGTCTCTGGTTTTCGGGGTATCTCACCAGCGTGATGACCTTTGCGCTCTTTGTCCTCTTCTATGTTTTGCTTGAGACGATCGGAGTTGGCGCCCGCCTGTGGTTGTACGGTGATCGAGCCATGCTACCGCTCGACATCCCGATGACCCTGTTTGCCGGCCTGAGCCACGGCCTTGTCGCATTCGGCGTACTTGCCATTCTGATCTTCACCCGCCACTACTCACTGATGAGCCAGCTGATCTTCCTGCTGCCGGCACCGCTCATCATGAGCGTGGTCGTCCATGGTATGCTTGGTGCGCCACTCTATACCATCTTGCTGCTCAATGCACAATCGTGGGCGGGCATCATCGGGATGGCCGGCAGCCTGGGGTTGCTTGCCGCCGGCGCGATCTACGTTCAGCCCCATAAACGCACAAACGCCTGCTTCGTCGTGAACATTCGACAAAGCAGGCGCACAGCCGCGGCACTGTTCAGTGCTGGCGTTTGAGCACTACCAGCGTCACATCATCATTCTGCGGTGCGCCACCCATAAATGCCGTCACGGCATCCAGGATGCGATCAATGATCTGCTCGGGATCAAGGTGATGCGAGCGGCGCAATACCTCGATCAGCCGTTCTTCCTCGAAAAACTGCCGCCGCCCATCCATCGCTTCGGTCACGCCATCGGTATACAGGCACAACACATCACCCGGTTCGAGGGTCGTTGTGCGTTGTGCAAACTGTGGATCGGGAACGATCCCCAGCACGATCCCCTGCGCCTGGAGTTGTTCGACCTCGCCGAACGCCGCCCGATAGACAAGCGGGTAGTTATGGCCGCCATTGGCGTAGGTATAGGTATGTTCCTGGGTGTCAAGAATGCCGTAGAAGCAGGTAACAAACAGCCCCGAGCGCGCATCCGAAAGAATCAGGTGATTGGCACGTGCCAGTACATCGGCCGGCTCACGGCCATCACTCGCCGTGGCACGGATCAATGTCCGTGAGAGCACCATAAAGAGTGCTGCCGGAACCCCTTTATCGGTCACATCAGCGATCACGATGCCGAAGCGGCGTGCCGATGGCGCAGCCGGCACAGCACGGCGCGGTGTCGGTGGCGGCAAGCGCCCGGTACGCCAGAACGTCAGATCGGCCTGGTAGGCAGCCGCGCTCCCGGCGGCCAACTCGGTGTCGCTCTGCACATCCGGCAGATCGATAAAGTCGTAGAAATCGCCGCCCACCTGGCGTGCCGCTCGATAAAATGCCGAGATCTCGTAACCAGGCAAAACAGGGCAACAATCCGGCAAGAAGCCGCTCTGGATCCTCCGTGCCAGACCCAGCTCCTGTTCGAGCCGATGCCGCGCC
>CALLZL010000330.1 GCA_937859575.1 uncultured Chloroflexota bacterium | reverse complement strand
CTGTGTGTTGGCGAAACCAAGCCACAGCGTGATGCCGGCGACGCCGAGGCGGTTGTGGTCGGCCAGCTACACGCCTGCCTGACGGATGTGGTGTTGAACGAACAGCTTGTGATTGCTTACGAACCGGTCTGGGCGATCGGTACCGGCGACACAGCAACGCCGCAGGATGCACAGCAGATGCATGCCGCCATCCGGCGCACGCTGGCTGATATCGGTGGAAAGGATGTTGCCGATCGCATCCGTATTCAATATGGCGGAAGCGTCAAGCCCGAGAATGTCGATGAGTTGATGGCTCAGCCGGATATCGATGGGGCGCTGGTGGGTGGAGCGTCATTGCAGGCGGCAAGCTTCTTGCGTATCATTCAGTTTGCCTGAGCCACACAAGCGCACTATTGGCATACTGTGCCGGTGGTGCGCTCTGTTTTTGCATTATGAAGCGGCAGCGCGCGCAGCAGGGCGGATGCCGGCGAGCAGATCAAGCGCCAGGCGACGCAATGTCTGTAGCGAGACCGGTTTCATGAGGTAGTGATCGACACCGAGCCGATGAACGGCATGCATCAGCTCGGGGGATGAGTAGGCCGTGATCATAATCACCCGGGCTGTGCTGTGGCGTGATCGGATATGTGTGATGAGATCGAGGCCGGTGTGCAACGGCATGTTGTAATCGGTGATAATCAGATCCGGCTCGTGCTCTTCTAAGATATGCAGTGCTTCATCGACCGAACCGGCAGTACTAATGTGCAGTTCTTCCGTCAATGGCCGTAGCGCCTGCGACAATATCAGTCGCTGATTCGCTTCGTCATCAACAATGAGGATGGAATAAGACGGCATAGTGGTAAGCCTCATATGAAGAGCATATGCTCAGTTGATGTACCAGATCATACTCCGAACTCGTAGGCCGGTGGCACACAAGATGTGATCGGAATGATGGCATCCCTGTAATTTAGTATATTTTTCATGAAAGCCGAAACGGTGTGCAGTACAACAGGGATTCTGGTGGTTATACATGGTTTGCAAATATGTGATACCATGAAGTGCTGAGATCCATGATGCTGAGGAAAAGCTGACGAAATCAGGCAAGTAATATTCTTGAAACAGATAGTTTGATCGTGTGACAACGCGCTGTCGGAGGCCGGCAGCTTGCGAGAGATGAGGATTTTTTTATGGGGAACACAATCGATTCCTCGGAGCGCGACCTGCCGTTGGTTGTGCTTGGCGAGATGGTCATTATGCCGCACATGACCGTTCCACTCCAGGTGGGTCAGGGGAAGTCATACCGTGCAATGGAGCAGGCATGGGGAGAAGAAGAACGTGAAGTGCTGCTGATCTTTGTCGCCGAGGATGAGATCGAGGCATACAAGAGCGGTCAATCGGCACAACTGCCGCCGATCGGGGTCGTTGCCCGCCTCGAGGAGTTTATGAAGCTCCCCGATGGTACCGTGCGCATTATTCTCGAAGGGCTGATGCGGGCGCGGGTCAGCGAAGCGCTACAGAGCGAGCCGTTCTATCGGGTGCGTTGCACACCGCTCGTCGATGGCGAGCCGGTAGGCATGGAGATCGAAGCACTGATGGACACGGTCAAACAGCAGGTTGATGAATTCGTCGATCATCTTGGCGAAGTGCCGCAGGATGCGGTGGCGTTTGTACACCGCATCGATAAGCCGGGGCATCTGGCTGATATTGTGACCTATGCGCCGGCCTTTGAATTTGAAGAGCGGCTCGATATCCTCAACGAAGTTGATCCGGTTGCACGCCTGCGTAAAGCATACCTGTTGTTGGCGCGGCAGCTTGAGCTGCTCAAGTTGCGCCAGAAGATCCAGCAGGACACCAAAGAGGTGCTTGATCAGAGCCAGCGTGAATATTTCCTGCGCGAGCAGATGCGGATCATCCGGCGCGAGCTTGGCGAAGACGATGATTCGGATGATCCGATCGACGAACTGAAGCGCAAGATCGCGGCGCTTGAGGCACCGGAGTATGTAAAGGAACAGGCGGTTCACGAACTGAAGCGCCTGGCGCAACAGGGCATGAACAGCCCGGAGGCGGGTGTGATACGCACCTACCTCGACTGGATCATCAACCTGCCGTGGGCCGAGGAGCCGCAGCCGGAGATCAGCCTGCACGAGGCGCAGCGGGTACTCGATGAAGACCACTTCGGGCTTGAGAAGGTCAAGGAGCGCATTCTCGAATACCTGGCGGTGCGTAAGCTGGCCGGTACGAAGATGCGCTCGCCGATCCTGTGTTTCGTCGGCCCTCCCGGGGTTGGGAAGACCTCACTCGGGCGCTCGATTGCGCGCTCGCTCGACCGGCCGTTTGTGCGTACCAGCCTTGGCGGTATCCGCGACGAAGCCGAGATTCGTGGCCATCGGCGCACCTATATCGGTGCCATGCCCGGCCGCGTGATCCAGGGGATGAAGACGGCAAAATCGCGCTACCCGATCTATGTTCTTGATGAGATCGATAAGGTCGGCCAGGATTTCCGTGGCGACCCGACATCAGCACTCCTCGAAGTGCTTGATCCCGAACAGAACAACGCATTCTCGGATCACTATCTCGAAATTCCGTATGATTTGTCGCAGGTGGTGTTTATCGCCACCGCCAACCAGCTTGATCCGATCCCCGGGCCGCTGCGCGACCGGATGGAGATTATCGAGATCGGCGGTTATACCGAGGATGAGAAGCTCGGCATTGCGCGTGATTTTCTGGTGCGTAAGCAGCGCGAGTTTCATGGGCTTGCACCCGAGCAGTTTGCGCTGACGGATGCAGCCATTGTGCGGCTGGTACGCGCCTATACCCGCGAGGCCGGCGTACGTAGCCTCGAACGAGAAATCGCCAGCCTGTGCCGCAAGACGGCGCGCAAGGTGGCGAGCAGCGATGCAGCCGAGCTCGAGCTGCCGATTGTGATCGATGCTGATGATCTGGTCGGCTTTCTGGGGCCGGAACGCTTCTCGTTCGGGCTGGTGGAAGAGCAGGACGAAATCGGAGTGGCGACCGGTGTATCGTGGACACCGGCCGGCGGCGATACGCTTTCGATCGAGGTATTGCCGGTACGCGGCAAGGGGAATATCCAGCTGACCGGCCAGCTTGGCGATGTGATGAAGGAATCGGCGCAGACGGCGCTCTCGTATGCGCGGTCGCGTGCCGAGTATCTAGGGGTTGATCCGAGCTATTTCGATGAGCACAACATCCATATTCATGTTCCCGAAGGGGCCGTGCCGAAGGATGGCCCATCGGCAGGAATCACACTGACGACGGCGCTGATCTCGGCGATGACCGGGCGGCCGGTGCGTCGTGATGTTGCCATGACCGGCGAGGTGACGCTGCGCGGCAAGGTGTTGCCGATTGGCGGTTTGAAAGAGAAGACACTGGCGGCGCATCGGGCCGGTATCAAGACCTTTATTCTGCCGAAGGATAACGCCAAGGATATCGCTGAACTGCCGAAGAAGGTGCGTGAGGAGCTGCAGTTGATCCCGGTTTCGTCGATGGAAGAGGTATTGAAGATTGCGCTTGCCACCCGGCGCTAACCCGCCGCAGCGCACGCAGTCGGCGATCAAGGTGTGGCGGGCATTGCCCGCCCCACTTTTTTGTGGGGGGGGGAAAGAATGCCGCTTCCCCGCCCCCGCGCCGCCCCCCGGGCGGAGTGGCTGTAGCGCCCCGAGTCGGGACGGGTTG
>CALLZL010000329.1 GCA_937859575.1 uncultured Chloroflexota bacterium | reverse complement strand
CCATAGTGCTGGCCAAGAATATCCCACAGTGCCAGATCCACCGCCGAGAGTGCCCGCAATTCGGCACCGCTATAGCCGTGATACATCAGGTTATCGAAGATGAAACGCCAGTTACCCTCGATATCACGTGGATCCTGGCCGAGCAGCAATGGCGCGATCGTGCCATGCAGTGCGCCACGCGCACCCGGCAGCTTATCAACCGTCTCGCCTGTGCCGATCAGGCCGTCGCTGGTATGCAGCCGAACGATTAGCAGGCGCGGGAATGCGGCAAAGTACAGTGATTCAATCGCGGTGATATGCATGGGCCATCCTTAACTTCAGCATCAACCTGCAGGCAATCAAACAGCGATCTGCAATCAGTCGCAGCTACTATACCTGATTTTCTGCTGCTATTTGCCGGCGGCAGTGGTATGATGACCCTATGGTCGGCACATGCCGGCGGGTTGTAACCAGAGGAGTTCTGCATGGCATCCACCAACAGCACACTGCGTGTCGCAATTGCACCTGGCAAACTGATCGGCCGTGTTGATCAGGCCAGTGGGGTTGCTCGTTTTGCCGGGATCCCGTTTGCCGCACCGCCGGTGGGTGCGTTACGCTGGCGCGAACCGCAGCCGGTGGTGCCGTGGCGCGGTCTACGACCGGCGCACAACTTCCGCTGGCGCGCCATGCAGCTGCCGGTATTCGGCGATATGAACTTCCGCTCACCCGGTATGAGCGAAGACTGCCTGTATCTGAACCTCTGGACACCGGCGGCAGATCCAGCGGCACGCCTGCCTGTGTTGATCTATTTCCATGGCGGCGGTAATATTGCCGGCGATGGCTCGGAGCCGCGTTACGACGGAGCGGCATTGGCGGCACGCGGCATTGTGGTCATCACGGCCAACTACCGGCTGGGCATTTTTGGCTTTCTGGCGCACCCCGAACTGAGCCGCGAATCGCCGCAGCATGTCGCGGGGAATTACGGCTATCTTGATCAGGTCGCCCTGCTGCAATGGGTTCACGCGCATGTCGCTGCCTTCGGTGGTGATCCGGCCCGGGTGACGATCGCCGGCGAATCGGCCGGCTCGGTAGCTGTAAGTGCGCTGATGGCTTCGCCCCTCTCGAAAGATCTGATCGCCGGTGCGATAGGTTCAAGCGGCTCGCTGCTCGGTACGCTCGCCCCGCGTACACTCGCCCAGGCCGAAGCCGAAGGGGTAGCATTTGGCGAACGGATGCAGGCACCCACCCTGGCCGAACTGCGCGCCTTGCCGGCGCGCCGCCTGCTGCGCGCCACGGCCAACATGTCGTTCGCCCAGTTTACTGCCGTCACCGATGGCTACTTTCTGCCGCAGAGCCCGCTCGAGATCTACCGTGCCGGCCGGCAGGCCCGCGTGCCATTGCTGGCCGGCTGGAACAGCGAGGAACTCCCATTCTTCGTGGTGCTCGGCAACACACCGCCAAGCCGTGCAAGCCTGGCGGCGCTCTTCGAGCACGAATACGGCGAACAGGCCGCCGAAGCACTGCGCCTCTACCCGGCAACCAGCGACAATGAAGCGCTCCAGTCGGCCACCGACTATGCCGGTGACCGCTTCACCGGCTACAGTACCTGGAAGTGGTGCGATCTGCACGCCGCCCATGCACCGGTCTTTCGTTATATGTATGCCCATCCGCGCCCGCCCATGCGCCCCGAACTGGCTGATGCCGTCGCCGGGCTGGCCGGCGGCATCGTGCGTGGCGCAAAGGCCAGGAAGAATGCCCCACCACCACCGCCGCCACCACGCGGTGCCGTGCATTCGGCCGATATCGAATATGCCATGGGCAACCTGGCCACCAACCTGGTCTATGACTGGACAACCGCAGACGAGCAGATCTCTCAGATCTTCCAGGCCTATTATGCGAACTTCGTGAAGACCGGTGATCCGAATGGCCCGGGGATTCCATCCTGGCCGGCCGCCGTCCACGATGCCGCTGGGCAGATCATGTGGATCGATAGCAATAGCCGGGCAGTATCCGATCAGCACCGCGAACGGTATCTCTTCCTCGATAGTTTTGCGACCAATAGCGAAGGGCAGCACGATTGATCGCTGGGATGGCGCATCGTGCATGCGGGCGGGACGCCCGCGCTCCCAGGATGCGGATGGTTCGGCGATTCCGCACGTCGCTCTCGGCAGGTGCCATCCGTGCGCGATAAGCAAAGGAAACCCCAATGACGATTCTCATCCCGGCCGCGCTACGCAACACATGCAGCGGCGATCCCGAGCTCGGGTGCTGGCTCGAACAGGTGCCGCAGCTTGTCGATGAGCTGTGTGAACGCTGGCAGTTGAATATACACGCACCGTTTGATAACGGCGAGGGGAGCTGTGCCTGGGTGGCACCGGCGGGACGGCACGACGGGAGCCAGGCGGTGTTGAAGCTTGGGATGCCGCACATGGAGGGTGAACACGAGATCCAGGGGTTGCGCTTCTGGAATGGCGCAGGTGCCGCTTATCTCTT
Organism: uncultured Chloroflexota bacterium; assembly: GCA_937859575.1. GTDB lineage: Bacteria > Chloroflexota > Chloroflexia > Chloroflexales > Roseiflexaceae > CALLZL01. The sequence goes on along the minus strand of CALLZL010000329.1, from coordinate 936 downwards.
CGAGGCCGATGAAGCGCGCGGCGCGCTGTTGATCGAACGCTGCCTGCCCGGCACCATCCTGCGTCACCGCCCCGAAGCCGAACAGGATCTGGTGATCGCCGGGTTATTGCGCCGGCTCTGGCGCACCCCGCCGGCACCGCACCCGTTTCGCCCGCTGGCAACCATGACGGCCATGTGGGCCGACGAGACGCTCCAGAAAGAGGCGATCTGGCCCGATACCGGCCTGGTGCGTGCCGGGCTCGATCTCTTCAACGAACTACCACGCACCGCCCACCACAACGTGCTGCTGGTCACCGATCTGCATGCGGGCAATGTGCTCCGGGCAACCCGTGAGCCGTGGCTTATGATCGACCCCAAACCGTTTGTTGGCGATCCGGCCTATGATACAACCCAACACCTGCTGAATTGTGAACAGCGTATGCTCAACGATCCACACGCAACCATCAAGCGCTTTGCCGAACTGCTCGACCTCGACACTCGCCGCGTCGGCCAGTGGATGTTTGCTCGTGCCGCAGCTGAATCGTATGACGACTGGAACACCAATCAGATCGAACTGGCGCATTTGCTGCGTCGTTATGCCGATTAATCAGATCACGCAGCTGAGGTGATCGGACGCACCTGGTGCGTTTCCCGAACCGGGTACCCATGCGGCGGCTTGCCGCCGCATGGGTGCTGTTGCGCTTACGGTGCCGATTCTTCGGTCTCCGGCTCTTCCGGGGCCGGAACGGGTGTCGGGGCGGGTGCCGCCGGCCGCGGCACATCGGCGGTGATCTCTTCGGCTGGGATAGTAATCAGCGGCATCATACCGCTATTGCCGCCCATGAAGCGCGGCAGCACACCATCCCAGCGCTCGATAAAGCGCAGTTGCAGAAGTTCGGCCGAGATCACTTCACGCTGCAGGCGCAAACCTTCGGCTTCGGCACGCGCCACCTCAAG
>CALLZL010000328.1 GCA_937859575.1 uncultured Chloroflexota bacterium | reverse complement strand
CTGCCGGCACTGGAACGCATAGTCTCGACGACAAACAGCGGATTGCCTTCGGTTTCACGGTATAACCGCAGCGACGCAGCGATGCTCAATTCGTGGCCCTGAATATGCGTTGCTAATCGCGTCGTTTCCGCTGCATCGAGCGCAGACAACTCGATCGAGGTCAGTTTGCTCTCGGCGCGCAATTGCCGCACCAGGCCCACCACGGGATGATCGGGCGGCGACTCCTCGCTGCGCGCCGTGCCAAGCATAAGCAGCCGAGAGTATGGCCTGAAGCGCAGCAAGAAATGCAACCACTCGAGTGTTTCTGAATCACACCATTGCAAGTCATCGATCCAGAGCAACATGGGCTGCGGCGCAGCGAGGATAGCGCGAGCCAGGGCTTCAAAGAAACGCAGGCGCTGTCCATATTGGCTAATCGGCTCAGGATGGGCAAGATCGACACGTTCATTCAACAACTCGGGGAGCAGGCGTGCAATTTCTGTCAGCCACACGCTATCCAATGCGTTCAAATGGGGACGTACCGCGGCGCTGCGCAACCATTCGGCCACAGGCGCATATGATAGTCGTCCTTCCGCGGCGTAGGAACGGGTATGTGTAGTACTGAAGCCCTGTTGGTTCGCCCACGTGAACAGTTCTTCAGCGAGGCGCGATTTGCCAATTCCCGCTTCACCTGTCACGAGTACAAGATGCGCATCTCCACTCGCTGCGCGACGCCAGGCCGCCTGCAACAGTTGCCATTCCGGCTGTCGGCCCACGAACATCAGTGATGTGCTGGTCGGCACATCACGCTCGGGAGACAGCGGAAGCGTTTCAGGAACACGCTGGTAACGTTCATATGCCTGCCGAAGCGCCTCGCTTGGTTCAAGATCCAATTCACGCCGGAGCGCTTTTACCGCGCTTTGGTATGTGCGCCGCAGGCCTTGACGATCGTGATTCAAGGCATGCAAACGCATCAGCAAGATGTATGTGTTTTCGTCAAGGGGATCGAGACGGAGCAGGCGCTGAGCGGCTTGCGCTGCCGCCGCGTACTCACGCTGTTCTTCGAGCATATGAGCGAGTTTTCGGTAAGCGATCTGGCACTGCTGTCGCAACTGCTCGCGCTCAGATGTAATCCACTCGTCGTAACAACTGGGCAGCAAATCGCCCCGATAATACGCAACGACCTGCTCCAGCCAGTGTCTCGCTGCCGTTGAATCTGCACGGTGCAGGGCAGCTTCAGCTTCGGTCAAGCCGCCTAAAAAGAGTTGAACGTCAATGACTTGCCGTTCATCCAGCTGCCAACAGATTGTCTGGGCATCGATAGCGAGAAAACGCTCAGGCTCGGGCAGTACCCGGCGCACTTGATACAAAAACTGGCGTAGATTGTTGCGGGCGTGCGATTCGGGGGTGTCGGGCCAGAGAAGAAAAGCAACATGCTGGCGCAACTGCGGCGAACCAGCGTGCAGTATCAAATAGGCGAGGAACGACTGCAAACGTGCGGTGTGTACACCAACGACCGGCGTATCGCGATAGACGAGTTCAAAACCGCCCAGTAGCCGGATATGGAGAGCGGAGAGTGTCATGTCATATCCTTTCCGCCCTGATTCGACTCAGATGACTTGTGTTTATTACTGAACTCTTGCAGATTTTTGGCCAAACTCACGCGAGAGCAAGCTGATAACGCACCCCGCAACATGCACGCGGGCGGTCCAGCCGGGCAGACATCCACCGACAATTCCCTGGGTACCAGGCTGCGCCGTTCTAACACGAGCCCAACCGCCTGCTCATATTGCTGTGGCGGTTCCCGCGCCGCCACACCCAAAGTAAAAATAACCATTACCCC
>CALLZL010000327.1 GCA_937859575.1 uncultured Chloroflexota bacterium | reverse complement strand
GCAGGTGTGCCAGCGGCCGATGGACTCGTGCGCGCCAGGCTGCTTCGTTATGGTCGGCACCGGCAAAGCGTAGTGTCAGCCAATCGTAGCCGGCACGATAGCCGGCCGCCTGCAGGTGTGTATCCATTCGCCGTTGGAATGGTTCGTATGGTGCATCGACCCCCTCGGTGCCGTAGTCGAAGTAGAGGCGGTGGGTTCCGGCCGCCGGCAGCATGGCTGCCATGCTATCGACCAGCAGATCGCCGCCCACCAGCCAGTGTGTCGAGAGGCATGCTGCACCACCGAACACATCGGGGTATTCCGTCAGGCCATAGAGTGAGATCAAGCCACCCATACTTGACCCCATCAGGAAGGTGTCGTGTGGCCCACGCCGTGTGCGATAGCTGCTATCGATCAACGGCTTGAGCTCGTGAGCAAGGAACCAGAGATAGGAATCCGACTCGGGCGGCCCACCGATCTCGTGGACGACATGCCGATGCAGTTGTACGCCGGCGGCCGACGCTGCCCGCAAGGCCGGCATGTATTCCCGCCCACGCCAGGGGGTATTCCAGACACCAACGATCAGCGCACCGGGATACCCTTCGTCCATCAGGCCGATCATGGCTTCGGCTACGCCCCAATCGACCCCGGCAAATGCGAGGGTTGGATCAAACAGATTTTGCCCATCGTGCATATACAACACCGGGTAGCGCCGGGTGCGATCTTCGCTATAGCCGGGGGGGAACCAGATATCGACATGCCGGGGCGGTAAGAAGGCCGACGCCACATCAGCATGACGCCAGATCGTGCCGCCGGCCGGGTGGTGCACGGGAATAGCCATGGTTGCTCCATTCAGAGGCTATCGGTATTGCGGGGGGTGTCGAGTGTCGCCCGCAGGTGGGAATGTAACGCATCCAGCAGTTCGGCCAGTTGGAGGCGTTGTGTGTCGCTCAGGCCAGCAAAGCGCTCTGCGATCGCCCGATCGAAGGCGATGTGTGCGCGTTGCCGGAGCATGGCACCCGCCGCCGTCAGCGTCACCCGTTGGGCACGCCCGTCGTGCGGGTCGGGGGTACGTACCACCAGCCCCTGTTGCTCGAGCCGGCTCAGCATACGGGTGATACTGCTCTTATCGAGCAGCAACGGCTCGACCAGGTCGATCAGCCGTTGACCTTTGTGTTCATCGAGCAGGCTGAGTGCCGCGTAGTGCGCGGGGGTGAGCCCGAATGGCTGCAAAACGCGATGATCGCCATCGTCGAGCATCAGGTAGATCTCGATACAGCGAAGGTACAGATCGTGCGAAGACATACAGCTTCCGGTTATACATGACAGATGGCTGATCTTGCCACACTGGCATCATAATACCATTTCTCACTGAGCATTTTGCTGCCGGTCGCGCCATGCGTGCCGCTAGGTTCCACTGCTATAATGCAGCAGGGATGCCGCGACACTAGCAGCAAGGAACCGCCATGACACCTGCCGCACCGGCTTCGCCACAGGAGCTGCGCCTGCTCCAGTTGCTCAGCGCCCGCTACCCGACGATCACCGCCGCGCATATCGAGATGATCAACCTGAGCGCCATCCTGGCGCTGCCGCGCGGAACCGACCACTATGTCTCGGACATTCATGGAGCCTACGAACAGTTCGATCACATCCTGCGTCATGCATCGGGGGCTGTGCGGCGCAAGATCGCCCAGACCTTTGCCGGCGAGCTCTCGCCGGTACAACAGGATGCGCTGGCAATGCTGATCTACTACCCCGAGCGCAAATTGCGCCATACACTGGCCGGCCTCGACGACCAGCGTACCTGGATGGGCGAACGGATCGTCGAACTGGCGCGCGTCGCCCGTACGGCTGCCCGCAAATATACCCGCAGTAAAGTGCGCAAGCGCCTGGATCCCCAACTCGCCTATATTCTCGAAGAACTATTGACCGAGAGCCTGACCGATCATCACGAAAAGGATCGCTATTACCGTAGTATTGTCGCCTCGATCCTGGATCTTGGTGAAGGCGAACATGTGATTGTCACCCTGGCCTATCTGATCCAGAGCCTGGTGGTCGATCGGCTCTTTATTCTGGGCGATATCTATGATCGTGGCCCGGCAGCCGAACAGGTTGTCGATCGCCTGATGGCCTACCATTCGGTTGTGATCCAGTGGGGTAATCACGACATCTCGTGGATGGGGGCGGCGAGTGGTTGCGATGCGCTGATTGCCAATGTCATTCGCCTCGCGCTGCGCTATGCCACCCTCGAAACTCTGCTCGATGGGTATGCGATCGACCTGCGTGCGTTGGCGCGTTTCGCCGATACGGTGTATGGCAGTGATCCGTGTGCCGCATTTCAGCCCAGGGCCGGTACCTCACTCGAGACCTATTCGCGCCCGGCGATTGCCCGTATGCACAAGGCAATAGCGATCATCCAGCTCAAACTCGAAGCACAGATCATCGGCCGGCATCCGGAATATGGCATGGACGACCGGCTGGTGCTTGATCAGATCGATCTTGATCACGGCAGTGTGACACTCTACGGCACCAGTTACCCGCTTCGCGATACACACCTGCCGACGCTGCTGGCCTGGCGGCCCGATCAGTTGACCGACGAAGAGGTGGCGGTCGTCGATGCCTTACGTGAGCAGTTCTTACGTAGCAGCCGCCTGCAGCGCCATATGCGCTTCCTCTATAGTTACGGCAATATGTTTCAGGTGCAAGACGGCAACCTCAAGTTCCATGGCTGCCTGCCGGTCGATGAACAGGGCGAATTTCTGGTGCTGCCGCTGGGTGGCGAGATGCTGGCCGGGCCGGCGCTGCTGGCGCGCTACGAGCAGATGGCGCGTGAGGCGTTCTTCAGCAGCGACGTCGCCGCACGCCGCGCCGGGCAGGATGCGATGTGGTACCTCTGGTGTGGGCCAGAGTCGCCGCTCTTTGGCCGTG
>CALLZL010000326.1 GCA_937859575.1 uncultured Chloroflexota bacterium | reverse complement strand
GGGTTCAAGTCCCTTCCTCGGCACCATGGGCGATTAGCTCAGTTGGTAGAGCACCTCGCTTACACCGAGGGTGTCGGCGGTTCGAGTCCGTCATCGCCCACCAACGGCGAGGTGCTCGCCACGCGAGCCAGGGTAGCTCAGCTGGTAGAGCGCGTGTCTGAAAAACACGAGGTCACCGGATCGTGCCCGGTCCCTGGCACCAGCATCAGAGAGCGGTATCCCCGCTCTCTTTTGTTTTGCCGAAAATCGCGTCTACCGAATCCATCCTCTTCTTCAGAAAGGACAACAACATGGAATATCGTCGTTTAGGGCGGGCAGGGATCAAGCTCAGCGCACTTTCATTGGGCGCGTGGGTGACCTATGGCGGGCAGGTCGGCGAGCAGGTTGCCCGCGAGTGTATGGCCGCCGCGTATGATGCCGGGGTCAACTTCTTCGACAATGCCGAGGGGTATGCGGGCGGCAATGCCGAAATCGTGATGGGCAACGTCATCAAAGAAATGGGATGGTGCCGCGAGAGTCTGGTGGTCTCGACCAAGATCTTCTGGGGTGGCGAGGGGCCGAACGATCAGGGATTGTCACACAAACATGTCATCGAGGGTGTGAATAATGCCTTGAAGCGGCTCCAGCTCGACTATGTCGATCTGGTGTTTTGCCATCGCCCAGATCCGGAGACGCCGATCGAAGAGACGGTGCGCGCCATGGATATTGTGATCAAGCAGGGCAAGGCCTTTTACTGGGGCACATCGGAGTGGAGCGCGGCGGAGATCATGCGCGCCGATGGGATCGCCCGGCAGTACGGCCTCACGCCACCGGTAATGGAGCAGCCGCAGTACAACATGTTCACGCGGCAGCGGTTTGAGCAGGAGTATGCGCCGCTCTACCGCGACCTGGGGTACGGCACGACGATCTGGAGCCCGTTGGCCTCGGGCTTGCTCACCGGCAAATATAACGACGGTATCCCTGAGGGGAGCCGTGCATCGCTTGCGGGGTATGAGTGGCTGCAGCGCGGGATTACACCAGAGCGGATCGGCAAAGTGAAGCAGTTGAAGAGTGTGGCCGATGAACTTGGCTGCTCACTGGCGCAGCTTGGCCTGGCATGGTGCCTCAAGAACCCCAATGTCAGCACGGTGATCACGGGTGCGAGCCGTGCGGCGCAGGTGACGGAGAACATGCGCGCACTCGACGTTGCCGCACAGCTCGGCAGCGATGTCATGGAGCGGATCGACGGCATTCTGGGTGGTGCGCAGGAAGCGTGAATAGAAGCCGTTCAGAGGCGACCCAGGTGCAACAGAATGGCGGCGCTGATAGAGTGCTGCCATTCTTTTGCATTATTCTTCTTCCGGTAGATCCTCGAGACGGATGCCGCGCCTGGCTTGCAGGCTCGCGCGCGCCTCGGCGATCCGTTTGAGAAAGCGCGGATCGTTCGCCGAATTGCGCTAACCAGGTGTCGGCTTCCGCTTTGTTGATGATGGCAAGAATTTCGACTACCTGATCCTGCACATCTCGGCGATATAGCGGCGCAGCTGGGCAAGCATCGCCGCGTCGCGGATGATCACATCATAGAAGCGCGATTGCCAGGCGAAATCGGCGCAATGGTCGGCGCGAATGCGTTTGGTTGCCGCCGATTTCCATTGGCCGACGATCGCGCCCAACAACCCGGCGCGTAACGTCGGCGCGGCGAACGGCGATGGTGGCGATGGTGGCGGGGTAGAGACGCCCCGGCGGGGCGTCTCTACGTGATGATCGGTGTCCACGGGGTTGGTGGCGAGATCGGAGGCATCGGTGGGTGCCGATGCGGCGTTCAGGTGGATGGCGATGATGGCGTGGAAATGGTCAGGCATGGCGACCCAAGCGTCAAGGGTGACGTTCGGGCGAAGGGAGGCGGTGCGCTGCCATTCTTCGACCACGATTGCCCCGATCAGTGACAACTGCACCTTGTCGCCCACCACCGTACTGAGCCAGGGTTCGCGCCCACGTGTGCAGACGGTGATGAAGTACCAGCCGGCGCTGTAATCCCACCCTGGCAGGCGCGCCGAGGCGATGCGGTAGCGGTTGTCGAACAGTTCACGCATCGGCCACCGCGCTTCGTTCGAGCAGCGCCGCCACATTCACGGCGATGCGCTCTTCCAGTTCGCGCGCTTCGCCATTGAGGCGTTCCAATTCCTCATTCAGCTCTTCAAGCCGCTCGCCGCCCACAACCGGCGTTCGACTTCGGCAAGATTCGCTGTTGAAGCCATGCAGATCCTTTAGTACAAAGCTCATCGGTAGAGTATGCTTACTGGTGTGGCTGCGCCGTACCAGTAAGCATACTCTACGAACGTCTCGTCTTGCAAACGATGCGTGTTCCAGCTATAATAACGTCTGGCGTTATTATGGCTGCATAAGGCGCAACGATGATTCGGAGCTTTCGAGATCGTGATACTGAACGCCTCTTTGCACGCCAGCCGTCGCCACGTCTTCCGTCGACGATCCAGCGTGTTGCGTTGCGAAAATTGGTGATGCTCGATGCGGCGGAGCAGTTGGAGGATCTTCGGATTCCGCCAGGTAATCGGCTCGAACGCTTGACGGGAGATCGAGCCGGCCAGCATAGTATTCGTATCAATGATCAATGGCGGATCTGCTTTACCTGGCTTGATGGCAATGCCTATCAGGTTGAGATCGTTGACTACCATTAGCGAGGTGCGAGTATGGGTCACTCCTTGCTGCAGCCGATCCATCCAGGCGAGGTGCTCCTCGATGAGTTTCTGAAACCGCTTGGGATCAGCCAGTACCAACTTGCCAAAGATATCAGCGTCCCAGCACGTCGTATTAATGAGATTGTGCATGGCAAGCGGGCGATCAGCGCTGATACGGCGCTACGACTCGCGCGTTATTTCAGTCTCTCCGAGCGCTTCTGGTTGAATCTCCAATCCCAGTATGATCTTGAAATACAGAAAGATCGGCTCGCCAACCGGCTCGAAGCGGAAGTGAAGATCCTACAGCCGGCCGGCTAAACGAGTCGGCGCGGCGAACGGCGATGGTGGCGATGGTGGCGGGGTCGAGACGCCCCAGCGGGGCGTCTCTGCATAAGGCGCAAGGATGATAAGGAGCACCACGATGTCCCCCGAGATCATTCCACTCTGGCCGAATGGCGCGCCCGGCTCGGAGCATGCGACACAGCGCGAGAAGGATTACCACTTCACCGAGCCATGGCCGCACCGCATTACGCGCAATGTCACCACCCCGACGCTGACGGTCTACCTGCCGGATGCGGCGAGGGCGACCGGCACGGGCGTGATTATTGCTCCCGGCGGTGCCCATCACTTTCTGGCGGTCGATCATGAGGGGCATGATGTGGCGCACTGGCTGATAGCACGCGGTATTGCGGCATTCGTGCTGAAGTATCGCGTGCTGCCGATGCCCGATGACGACGAGGAGTTTCTGGCGGCACGGGCCGATATTCCCGCACGCATACGCGAGCACCTGCCGACCCATTGGCCGTTGGCGCTCGCCGACGGGCAGGAGGCGGTGCGGCTGGTGCGGCGGCGCGCGGCGGAGTGGGGCGTGCGCCCCGACCGGATCGGTATCATGGGGTTTTCGGCGGGCGGGCACCTGGCGGCGGGGGTGGCAC
>CALLZL010000325.1 GCA_937859575.1 uncultured Chloroflexota bacterium | reverse complement strand
ACGAGATAAGCTAGTGACTGGAGTTCAGACGTGTGCTCTTCCGATCTCCGCTCAAGCCCGAAGTAGCCCGACGCGGTATGATCCCGTTCGAAGGGTATGTCCATCTGTTAAACCGGCGCTTCGAAGAGGCGATCAGTGTCTTTCTGGCAGCTCGCACGGCCAATGTCAGCGATGCAACCTGTAGTGCACTGGCGGCTGCCTATCATCGGCTCGCCTTTCAGACGCTGGCAGATCAGGTGCGGCGTAGTGTACGCTCGGTGCGTGGCAACCAGTGGATGTTCCGTGTCGGCCATCCGGCCGATCAGCCGCTGCGGGTGCGCTCCGAGTTGATGGGCCGGCGCAGCATCCACGCAGCCGACGATGCCGAGGATGTGTTCTTCCCCATTTTGTGCGAATCGACTCCGGTGCGCATGGATCTGTCGCACAGTGCCTGGAGCGATATCTTCTTCCTGGGGATGGACTTCCCCGAAGGCGCACGGGTGTTGAATGTCTCGGTCGATCTGGGGGTGCGCAACCGCGATCGTGTGGTACGCCCGCCGGTGGAGGCCTATTTTCGTGTAATCGACGAGCCAGTTCTGCGCCTGACGAGTGTTGATCTGGGGGCGACTGCCGATATTACCGATCTGGCCGAAGTGTTCGATTATGCGCGTGATTATCTGGGATTGCTGAAGGCGGCAGTGATCGCCTCGGGGATCATACCGCCGGGTATCGAGGGTTCGGGGCAGAGCCTGGCAGATCTGCTGGCGCGTCTGATCGCACCCGGCTACGGCATCGAACTGGTCAGTTCCGTCAACGACATCCCCAAAGGCTCGCGGTTGGCCGTTTCGACCAGCCTGCTCGCTTCGTTGATTGCCGTGTGCATGCGCGCCACCGGGCAGGCGCGTTCGCTCTATGGGCCACTGGCCGAGCACGAGCGGCGCCTGGTAGCGGCGCGGGCCATCCTGGGCGAATGGCTGGCCGGTTCGGGTGGCGGCTGGCAAGATTCGGGTGGTGTCTGGCCCGGCATGAAGCTGATCCAGGGTGAGATCGCCCAGGAGGGTGACCCGGAATGGGGCATCAGCCGCGGCCGACTACTGCCTGGGCATCGCATCCTTGGCCCAATGGATGCTGCTCCGGCCACCCGTCGGGCGCTTCAGGAGAGCCTGGTGCTGGTGCATGGCGGCATGGCGCAGAATGTCGGCCCGATCCTCGAAATGGTCACCGAGAAGTACCTGTTGCGTTCGGAGGCCGAGTGGGAAGCCCGTACCGCTGCAATCGGCGTGCTCGACGAGATCCTGGCAGCGTTGCGGGCCGGTGATATTCGCGCCGTCGGTGCGGCGACCATGCGCAATTTCTTTGGCCCGATTCAGACGATCATCCCCTGGGCGAGCAATCTGTATACCGAGAGCCTGATTCAGCAGGCACAGCAAGCCTTTGACGCTGATTTCTGGGGGTTCTGGATGTTAGGCGGCATGGCTGGTGGTGGTATGGGTTTTATTGTTGCCCCCGAGCGCAAGCACGAGGCGCAGGATCGGCTGCACGACCTGATGCGTGCCACCAAGCGCCGGCTTGAATATGCCCTGCCGTTTGCCATGGAACCGGTGGTGTATGATTTCGCGATCAACGAGCATGGCACGGTCGCCGAACTGCTTGATGGCAGGGCGGCACTCTTGCGGGCCGGCTATGATGCGCTGGTGGTGCCGGCGATGCTACGGCTCGATCCGCGCCCATTGCCGGCCACGCGCCGTGCCGAACTTGATCGGTTCGGGGCAGCCAGCCGCACGCGCCCCGAGTTGAGCGGGATCGTGCAGACGCTCTTCGATCGCCTGTTGCCGCGCACCCGCCAGGCAGCCGCCGGTGAACAGCGGCTCGATGTGCTGCTTGGCGAACTGGGCTTCGATCGGGCGCAGCACGAACAGATCCGCGCCGACATGAAGAGCGGCCGCATTGGCCTGATGCAAAACCGGCTACCGGCCTCGACCGAGATCCGTGATGTCGAGCCGGGCGATGTGGTTGATGCCACCGGCGGCTTGCCCCAATCGCTTGCCGCCCGCGGTATGCAGGCGCTGCATGCCGGCGAAGCGGCAGTCATATCGCTGGCCGGTGGGGTCGGCAGCCGCTGGACACAGGGCGCCGGCATTGTGAAGGCGATCAATCCATTTGCCCGGCTGGGTGGGCGCCATCGCAGCTTCGTCGAGGTACACCTGGCGAAGAGCCGGCGGATCGGGCGGCTGGCCGGCACCGCCCTGCCGCATGTCTTCACGACTAGCTACCTGACGCATGCGGCGATTGCGGCATTCCTCGACCACGAGGCCCGTGATGGCGCCGGCGGGCGTGCATATGGCTACAATGGGCCGCTCTATCTCTCGCCGGGGCGTGCCGTCGGGTTGCGTATGGTGCCCATGGCGCGTGATCTACGCTTTGCCTGGGAAGAAACCCCCCAGCAGTTGCTCGACGAACAGGCGCAGAAGGTGCGCGAGAGCCTGCATGCAGCCCTGATTGGCTGGGCTCGCGCCGCCGGTGAAGCGAGCGACTATACCGACAATCTGCCGCAACAACTACTTAGCCCGGTCGGGCATTTTTTCGAATTGCCCAACATGTTGCGCAATGGCGTGCTGGCACAGCTTCTCGCCGAGCGGCCACAACTGCGCTACCTGTTGCTGCACAATATCGATACGGTCGGCGCTGATGTTGATCCGGCTCTCCTCGGCTTGCATATCGAGCGCGACGATTGTTTGACGTTTGAAGTTACACCACGGCGCATTGATGATCGTGGCGGTGGGCTGGCGCGTATCGACGGATCGCTGCGCCTGCTCGAAGGGCTGGCCATGCCACGTGAAGAAGCCGAGTTCGGCCTCTCGTACTATAATACCCTGACGACATGGATCAATATCGATCACATGCTGGCAATCTGCGGGCTGACGCGCAGTGATCTCGATCGGCCGGAGCGGGTAGCGACGGCGGTGCGGGCACTGGCGGCGCGGGTGCCGACCTACATTACACTCAAGGAGGTCAAGAAGCGCTGGGGTCATGGCCAGGAAGATGTCTTCCCGGTGGCACAGTATGAGAAACTATGGGGGGATATGACCGCCCTGCCCGAGGTTGGCTGTGGTTTTGTTGCGGTGTCACGGCTGCGCGGGCAGCAACTCAAAGATCCGGCGCAGCTCGACGGCTGGCTGCGTGATGGTTCGGCGGCGTATCTGGAAGGGCTCTGTGACTGGGGATAGGTGCACGCAATGGTGCGAGAACCGCTTCGTTTTCCGTATGGTTTTTTGTGGGGCACGGCGACCAGTTCTCACCAGGTCGAAGGGTATAATCGCAACAACCAGTGGTGGGAATGGGAACAGCAGCCGGGCCGGATCTGGCGCGGTGATACCTCGGGTGCGGCATGCGGCTGGTGGGAAGACGCCGATGCCGATCTTGATCGAGCTGCGGCACTCGGGCAGAATGCCCACCGCATGTCGGTGGAGTGGAGCCGGATCGAGCCGCGCGATGGGGCTTTTGATCCAGAGGCGGTGCAGCGCTACCGTGCGATCCTGAGTGGGATCCGGCAGCGTGGCATGGTGCCGATGGTGACGCTGCACCACTTCACGAATCCGCTCTGGCTCGAGGCGCAAGGTGGCTGGGCAAACCCGGCGACACCGGCGCGGTTCGCCCGCTATGTGCGTTATACCGTCGAGCACCTCGGTGATCTGTGCGATCTGTGGTGTACCATCAACGAGCCAACCGTCTATAGTGTGCTTGGCTATAGCCTGGGAGTCTGGCCGCCAGGCCGGCGCAGCCTGATCGAGAGCATTCAGGTTGTTCGCGGCTTGCTGCGCGGCCATCGGTTGGCGGCCGATATTATTCATCACCACAGCCCGACCCATCGGGTGGGCCTGGCGCATCACAAGCGGATCTATGATCCGGCCACACCCGGTAAGCGTGATGTAACGGTTGCGTTGTTATACAACTTTTTTGCCAATGGGATCGTCTTCCGCTCGCTTGGCGATAGCTGCGATTTTTTTGGCCTCAATTACTATAGCCGTGATCATCTGGCGTTCGATCTGCGTGCGCCGCATACCTTGTTTGGTCGGCGGTTTACGCCGCCGCATTTCGAACAGAGCGATCTCGGCTTCCTTGGTGAGTCGTTTGGCGAGATCTACCCCGAAGGAATATACCGCGCATTGAAACGATTACATCACCGGCTGCGTCTGCCGATCTATGTCACCGAAACCGGCCTGCCCGATGAAGATGACAACCAGCGGCCGCAGTTCTTGCTCGATCATCTGGCGGCGGTTCATCGCGCCATTCACGAAGGGATCGACGTGCGTGGCGTGTTTGTCTGGACCTTGGTCGATAATTTTGAGTGGGCCGAGGGGTGGGGTCAGCGCTTCGGGTTATATGCACTTGATCGGGCCAGCGGGGAACGGCGTTTGCGCCCATCGGGCGCGCTGTATGCGGCCATCGCACGGGCCAATGCGATTCCGGCCCGCGGGGCATTGGCATGATCCGGCAGCATCGACAGTATGGCGGCCAGGCATGAGGATCGAACAGCTTGCCAATGGTGGATGGGATCCGCGCATCCAGGTGTGCCGCTGTGCAACGCTGGTCGATGTGTTTCTGGTGATCACCGAGCGCTATGTGGTGCTGATCGATACCCTGGTGAATGCCGCAACCGCCGATCAGCTTCTCGCGATTGCCCGACCGGCACTGGAAGGGCGGCAGCTCCTGGTGGTGAATACCCATGCCCACTACGACCATGCCTGGGGGAATCAGCTCTTTGCCGGGCCACAGGCGGTCTTCCCGGCACCGATCATCGCCACGCGCCGCTGTGCCACTCATCTGGCGGCAACCGAATCGGCTGCCTTACTTGCCGACATGGCGCAACAGGATCCGGCAACCTACGGCGACGTTCAATTGACCCTGCCGACGATCCTGTTCGATGAAACGTTGCTGATCGACGGCGGTGATCTGACGCTTGAGCTGTTTGCTACACCTGGGCATGCCGATGATCATATCGCGATCTGGATCCCGCAGATCGGGACACTCCTCCCCGGTGATGCGGCCGAAGCGCCGTTTCCGCTGGTCGATACTGCGGCAACCCTGCCGCAGTTGCGCGATTCGCTGGCGCGAATGGCGGCACTCAACCCGGCAGTGGTGCTCTACTGCCATGCGCCGACCACTGCCGGGCCGGAGTTGCTGCAGCAGAATATCGCCTACTTCGATGAACTCGAACGGCGTTGCCGGGCAGCACTTGCCGCTGGTGTGCCGGCACATCCGGCCGCCGATCCTGAGGCGCTGGTCGGCTTTCGCTTCGCTGATGCGATCCCGCAAGGGCATACGGTCGCGCAACCTGAGTTCTACCAGCCGGCTCATCAGAAAGCTATCCGTGTCATGCTTGAATTTCTTGCCGGTGGTGCCTCGTGAGCGGCGTGCCACAGGTTGGCCGCTGGCGGCGTATGGTTGCCTACTGGTGGTATTTGTGGGGTTCCAGCCTCTGCTACTGGGGGTTGCGCTCACACCAGGCCGATCTGTTTCGCGGTGGGGTTGGTGCCTATACGCGAGCTATCTCTGCCTGGCCCGAGTTTACCGGTGCGTATCTGCGGCGCGCGACGATCCGCAGCCGCGAGCTTGGCGAACATCCGCAGGCGATTGTGGATCTGACGCGAGCGATCGAGATGTCGCCCGACATCCCCGAACTGTTCCTGCAGCGTGGCTTGATCCAGCGTTTCCATGGCGACCCCTACGCCGCACTTTCCGATCTCGAACATTTCATCAACCATGCTCCGACATCCGATTGGCGTGCCGAGGCCGAACGTCAGGTCGCCATGCTTCGTGAAGATCTTGCACAAGGATAACTATGCAATCTGCGCTTCCTGTTCGAGGCGATGATCTGACCAACGTACAGTTGGGGATCGTCACCGTTGGCCGTCTGTCGCTCATTACGGCCTTCCGTATTCTCTACCCAC
>CALLZL010000324.1 GCA_937859575.1 uncultured Chloroflexota bacterium | reverse complement strand
GCTGGTGAGCACGCTACGCGGCAATGGGATCGGAGTGCGGATCATCGGGCAGCGTGCCCTGGCCAGTGGTGTCGGTATGGTGTCGCTGTGGCTCTGGCTGCGAGCCAGGCGCTTCGATGTCGCGCTGACGCTGCTCTTCTATGGCGACCTGATCGGCCGGCCGCTGGCGCGGGCCGCCGGAATAGCGCGTGTCATTTCGTCATTGCGTTCGATCAACTTCCACTATACCGGCTGGCAACGCCTTCTGATCCGGCGTACCGCAGCACTGGTTGATCTGGTAGTACTGAATGGTTCACACGTGCGTGAGTTTGCCATCCAGGAAGAAGGTGTCGCCGCCGATCGCATCCGGGTTATCTTGAACGGAGTAGAACCTGTTCACGGTACAGCGATTCGGCAGCACGACAACGGGCTGCCCAGGGTATCGCCGCTGATCGGTGGTGTCGGGCGGCTTTCACCCGAAAAGGGGTATGATCTTCTGCTGGCAGCGCTAGCCCATGCCACGCAGCGCCATGCTCACTTAGTGCTGATCGGTAGTGGCTCGGATGCACGCTTATTGCAAGAACAGGCGCTACGGCTGAGTATTTCCGACCGGGTACACTTCACCGGCCAGCGTAGTGATGTTGCCCCCCTGCTACCGGCACTCGATCTGTTCGTACACCCTGCGCGGCAGGAAGGGATGTCGAATGCATTGCTCGAAGCGATGATCGCCGGTTTGCCGATCATTGCAACAGCTATTCCGGGTAATCGCGAGGCCCTTGACTCCGATACATGTGGCTGGTTGGTGCCGCCCGACGACCCGGCGGCGCTGGCGGCGGCGATCGATGCCGCACTCTCTGATCCGGCCGAAGCCGCCCGACGTGGCGCTGCCGCCCGCCGGCGTGCCGAGCAGCTCTATAGTATTGATGCGATGCTTGATGCATGGGAACAGGTGTTGTCTGGTAGGTGATGGTCGTGGGTGAGATGCCCTAGTAGAAGCCAGAAGGATTGATTCGTGATTGACAAACAAATTATTCCTTCCGAGATAGTACTTGAAGATGTCGCATGCCCGATTGGATGTCTACCTGACGATACCCATGTATTGTTTGGCCGAGATCGACTACATGAGCTGCCAGGATTGTTTCGCGTGGTGCGTTGCCGCACTTGCGGACTCATGCGTACCAATCCACGCCCAACCCGTGAGACGATAGGCTATTACTATCCGGATGACTATGCTCCCTATCTCAGTACTCTGGTAATGCAGGGGACAGCAGTGGAGCGTCCGCAATGGAAGAAAATTCTCCAACGGGCATTTGTATTCCATACTGACTCATTACCGCCTCTTGTACCCGGTCGTATGCTTGAGGTTGGTTGTGCATCGGGGCGCTATCTGCATCAGATGGCACAGATGGGATGGGATGTCGAAGGGGTTGAGCCATCATTGCAGGCTGCAACTCGAGCTGCCGAATTAGGATATCGTGTTACCAACGGTTCAATTGAGGCAATGCCCGAACCGGCGGCACCATATGATCTGGTGGTTGGCTGGATGGTGCTGGAACACTTGCATGAGCCTGTCATTGTACTGCGTAAGCTGGCTCAATGGGTTCGTCCGGGAGGGTGGCTGGCGATCTCGGTACCAAATGCAGCGGCATGGGAATTCCAACTCTTCAAGGATGCCTGGTTCGCACTTCAACTACCAACCCATACCTTCCACTATACCCCTTTCACGCTCGAACTGATATTGGCGCGCGGCGGCTGGCGCATGGATCGACTCCTTCATCAGCGGGTGAGTGCAAATCTCTTTATGAGCTTGAACTATTTGTTGCGAGATCGGCATATGATAACGGTTGCTCGATTATTCGAACAACTCGCATTTCATGATTATGCTCTCTATTTTACCTATCCGATCAGCCTGATTCTGGCATTCTTGGGACAGACGGGTCGGATGACGGTGTTGGCACAAAGGATCGACTCGTGATCAGTGAGCAGCCGGAAGCTGTATCAACGGCAACACAGGGAGATCGCCGCGGTAGATGGTGGACACTAATCAAGATTATGCTGGCATTGGGGCTAGGTGCATATGTATTTGCGCAGGTCAGTATTGCCGAAGCCGAGCGTGTTATGCGCTCGCTCTCGCCGGCCTGGCTGATCGGCTACCTATTGGCAAGCTTTGCTGGTATTGTTCTGCTTTCTGAACGCTATCGATTACTAATTGGGCGGCAATTACCATTCCGACCAATCCTCAACCTGGTGATCGTGCAAGCAGTCATTGGAAACCTTGTAGCTAATGTGGCTGGTATTGCGTCGTACATTACGGTGCTGCGTAGCCGTTATGCGATCAATATTCACGAAAGTGTTACCTCACTTGTGGTATCGCGTCTTGGTGATCTGCTGGTGGCCGGGGTGATGCTGCTGATTGCAACGGCTCTGAACTGGCCGCAGGTTGCCCCAGCCGGTATTGTGATTGTAGTTTTACTGCTCAGTATTGGTGCAATCTTCGTACTCGTAGCCAGTGTGCTGATCTTTCGCCGCCCGGTGATTGAACTAGCATGGCGTATGGTGCGTTTTGTCAGGCTTGATCGAATCAGTATCACGCACCGTATGTTTAGTATTCTCGAAAATCTGGCACAACAACAAATGCGCGACATGATACCGCTGATGATACCCGTGTTGATAACTTCACTTCTAATCTTTGCTGCATCGGTACTTTCTTCATATTGTAGTGTCCAGCTCTTCGCAATCCCAGTGACAATTACCCAGATTCTGTTTATGGTTGTTCTTGTTCAGTTACTAGGCCTCATTCCAATACAGGTGTTCGGTGGGTTGGGCGTATTTGATGTCACTGCTATGTTTATCTATGGTTTGTTTGGTATTGGGCCCGCCGCTATCGCACCGGTGCTGGTTGGTTCGCGGATTGTCTTCTATCTGATGAATGTCTTGTTGCTCGGATATCTAGCACTTGACGGATTGCGGCGAGATGATTGAGGTTTGTGCGATAACTTCAGGGCGCAATGTACCATCGGCACGGTTTCGTGTGCGGCAGCTGATCGAGCCTCTAGCGCAGCATGGGGTACATGTGACTGAATGTGTACCAGCAATCGGGAAGTATGATGCTTTGCCGGATCAATTGGCGGCACTTCCGCTTGGTGTGCGGGCTCCATTTGCGGTGTCATGGCCGTTTGTCCGACTAGCCACCCGGATACCGGGGATCGTCGCCAGCCGTCGTAGTACTGTTACATGGCTCGAACGTCCATTTGACGAACGACTACCAACACTTGAATGGCTACTCGGTACACCTCTGGTATTTGACGTCGATGATGCGATCTGGCTGACACAACCATGGGGCGTGCAGGCAGCTCGTCGTGTGGCGTGCCATGCTGCACGAGTTGTCGTTGGTAATCACTATCTGGCCGATTGGTTTAGCACACTCACAACAGCCATTGACATCATTCCAACAGCGATCGATACACAGCGGTTCATACCACGAACAGCACCACCCAATGAGCGGTTTGTCGTGGGGTGGATCGGTACTGCATCAAATATGCCGTATCTAGCTGCTATTGAAGCTTCACTTGCGCGACTCATGAACACCTTCGATGATATTGATCTGTTAGTGGTTGCCGATCAGCCTCCGCAGATGCCTACTCTACCTCCTGAGCGGGTACACTATGTTCGGTGGTCGCCGACAGTGGAAGCACCTATCTTGCAGCAGATGAATGTTGGCATTATGCCATTGCCCGATACTCCCTGGACACGTGGCAAATGTAGCTTCAAAATGCTGCAGTATATGGCCTGCGCACTACCGGTTGTTGTGTCGCCGGTTGGTATGAATGCCGAACTACTGGCTTCTGACACTATTGGTATGGGCGTGGTGAGCTCAGATGATTGGTATGATGCAATTGCAACACTTTATGCTGATCGCGATATGGCAGCAATCTATGGTCGGCGAGGTCGAGCGATTGTCGAACAGCGGTATAGTGTTGATGTGGTCTCTGCCTGCCTAGCTGGGTTATTCGCTGGGCTTGTCTAGCTTAAAGAGAACACTATGTGTGGCATCGTTGGGATCTGGAATTACCGTAGTGCTGCGCCGGTTGATCGTGGCCTGCTGGCGGCCATGCGCGACCAGATGCTGCATCGTGGCCCGGATGACGCGGGGGATTACTTCGACGACGCGGCCGGGCTTGGGCTCGGCTTCCGCCGCTTGTCGATTATCGATCTTTCGCCGGCCGGCCATCAGCCAATGTGCAACGAGGATGGCCGTGTGTGGCTGGTTTTCAATGGCGAGATCTACAACTTCCAGGCGTTGCGCCCGGCCCTCGAAGCACGTGGCCATACCTTCCGGTCGCGCAGCGATACCGAGGTGATTCTGCATCAGTACGAAGAGTATGGCCCCGATGCGATCGCCGATCTGTGGGGCATGTTCGGCCTGGCGATCTGGGATGGCCGCACACGCCGCCTGACATTGGCCCGCGACCGGCTGGGCAAGAAGCCGCTCTACTACTACGACGACGGCGAGCGGATTTTGTTTGCCTCGGAGTTGAAGGCCATTCTGTGCCATCGTGCCGTACCGCGCCGCATCGATCTGCCGGCATTGGCCGAGTACCTGGCGCTTGGCTATGTTGGTGCGCCGCGCACGATCATGCAGGGGATCGCCAAGCTCGAACCAGGCCATCTGCTGGTGCATAATGGCCGGAGCGCCACCCGCCGGCGTTACTGGGATTGGCTGGCGGCGTTTGCCGTCGATCAGCGGCGCAGCGAGGCCGACTGGTGCGACGAACTGCGCACGACGCTGCGCGAAGCGGTGCGGGCCCGTATGGTGAGTGATGTGCCGCTGGGTGCCTTCCTGAGCGGCGGTGTCGACTCAAGTGCCGTCGTGGCGACCATGGCCGAGTTGAGCGACCGGCCGGTGAAGACCTTCTCGATCGGGTTTGCCGATGATGCCTTCAACGAACTGCCATATGCCCGCGAAGTCGCCCAACGCTTTGGTACCGATCACCACGAATTGATTGTCGAGCCGGAATCACTCGCCGATCTGCTGCCGCGCCTTGTCTATCAGTTTGATGAGCCGTTCGGCGACTCATCGGCTGTGCCGACATCGTCGGTGGCGCGGATCGCCCGTCGGCATGTCACCGTCTGCCTTTCGGGTGATGGTGGCGACGAAGCGTTTGCCGGCTACCCGCGTTACTACCGCGCACTCTTCGAAACCCACCTCGATCGCATCCCACAGCTGTTGCGCAGCATTGGCCTGCCGCTGATGGCCGGGTTGCTGCCGCCGCACACTCGGGCGCGCTGGCTGGCGCGCCGCCAGCTGCTGCCGCCGATGGCGCGCTATGCCTATGGCATGCAGACCTTCTATAGCGAACAGGCGGCGGCGGTGCTGGCCCCCGATGCGGCGGCATATGTCGAACAGGTGCCTGCCTTTCTGATGCGCAGTATGCAACCGGCCGCCGGGCTCGATTATCTTTCGCAGCTGCAGTATCTCGATGGGGTCAGCTATCTGCCGGAAGATATCCTCGTCAAGGTCGATCGCACCAGCATGTGGCATTCACTCGAAGTTCGTTCGCCGCTGCTCGACCATCGCATCCTCGAACTGGCGGCGCGTATACCGCCGCAATTGCGGCTGCGCGGCCTGCGCGACGGCAAGTACATCTTCAAACGGGTCATGCGTGGTGTGCTGCCCGATAGTGTGCTCGACCGGCCGAAGCAGGGGTTCGGCATCCCCGGCCGGCGCTGGTTGAAGGAAGATGTGCCGGATTTTGTGCATGATGTGCTCAGCCCG
>CALLZL010000323.1 GCA_937859575.1 uncultured Chloroflexota bacterium | reverse complement strand
CAAGCTCGGGGTTCAGGCGGTGCGGGTGCCGCTGCTCAACGCCTCGCTGACCGATTGCGTTTTCGAGGTGCGGCAGCCCACTACCGTCGCCGAGGTGAACGACCTGCTGCGCGCCGCCGCTGAAGGGCCGCTCCGTGGCATCCTGGCCTACGAGCCGCGCCCGCTGGTCTCGATGGATTTCGTCACCAACCCTCACTCGGCGATTGTCGATGCGGCCTGCACGATGGTGACCAACGGCACGCAGGTCAAGATCTATGCCTGGTATGACAATGAATGGGGCTATGCCAACCGCTATGTCGAACTGGCGCGAAAGGTGGCAACCCACCGATGACCACCACAGACAAGGTGCACACGGACACATCGATGCCCAACTCCGCAGCCCCGGCGAAGCAGCGGGACGACCTGCGCAATTACATCCTGGTCACCGCGGCCTATTGGGCTGATACGCTGACTGACGGCGCCATCCGCATGCTGGTGCTGTTCTACTTTTACCAACTGGGCTACACGCCCTTCCAGGTCGCCTCGCTGTTCCTCTTTTACGAAGTGTTCGGGATCATCACCAACCTCTTCGGCGGCTACCTGGGCGCACGCTTCGGG
Source organism: uncultured Chloroflexota bacterium (assembly GCA_937859575.1). GTDB lineage: Bacteria > Chloroflexota > Chloroflexia > Chloroflexales > Roseiflexaceae > CALLZL01. Next base: position 5,156 of record CALLZL010000323.1, on the reverse strand, counting down.
TTAAAGACCACACTCTTCATGGGTTTGGGCGCACAGTTGATTGCTTTGAGCCTGCTGGCTTTCGCTCCGCCATCGCTGCTGATCGTCCCCTATGTCATGCTGGCTCAGGCGCTCTCGGGCATCGCCAAAGACCTGACCAAGATGTCGTCGAAGAGCGCGGTGAAGCTGGTAGCCGGCGAGACACAGAGCCAACTCTATCGTTGGGTCAGCATTCTCACCGGATCGAAAAATGCGATCAAAGGCGTGGGCTTTTTCGTGGGTGCCCTGCTGCTCACCCTGGTCGGCTTCCAGCCGGCACTGCTCTTGCTGGGCGCCCTCGTGCTGGCAGCCCTGGTCGCCGCTATGGCGCTGATTCGGGGCGACCTCGGGAGCGCCAATAACAAGGCGAAGTTCCGCCAGATCTTTTCTAACAACCGGGCGGTAAACCTTCTTGCAGCAGCGCGGATCTTCCTCTTCGGCGCCCGCGATGTCTGGTTTGTGGTGGGGCTGCCTGTCTTCTTCATTAGCGTGCTGGGTTGGGATTTCTGGCTGGCGGGCGGCTTCATGGCAGCCTGGACGATCGGTTACGGCTTCGTTCAGGCCGCGACACCCGGCCTGATCCGCCGGCGGGGGACGGGTACGCCTGAACCCGGCGGCGGCACGGCAATGCGGCTGGCCTTTGCGCTGGTGGCCTTCCCGGTCGGCATTGCCCTGGCGCTGATGAATGGTGTTGCACCGATGCTGGCAGCGGTTGGTGGCCTGCTGGCTTTCGGCGTGATCTTCGCGCTCAACTCGGCGGTGCACAGCTACCTGATCCTGGCCTACACCGACAGCGACAAGGTGGCGATGAACGTCGGCTTCTACTATATGGCCAATGCCATGGGGCGGCTCGCCGGCACCGTGCTCTCGGGCCTGCTCTACCAGTACGGTTTGCAGTTCGGCCCTGGCGGTGGCCTGGTGGCCTGCCTGTGGGCCTCGGCGGCCCTCGTGCTGGCTGCCGGAGGGTTGTCGCTGCTGCTCCCCAAAGGTACTGCACCGACGAAACCGATCATCCTCAAGGAACTGGGGGAGTGACGATCGGGATACAGGATTCAGCTTCTATATCGTCGTCACAGATCAGCGGATGCTCAGAATGGTTCGAGCAAGCGCCCAACTCGTGCCCAGCACGCTAAGCAGCACGATGCCGAGAAACACGTCCGGCGCGAAGAGGCGGATCGTCGCCATGGGGGTGTGTACCAGCTGCGGGAGGATCGGCCAGCCCAGGGTGGCCAGGGCGAGATCGATGCCGAGCGGCACGCCATCCCGCCAGAGGCGCCGCATCCCGCGCGCGGGTAGCTCGCCATGCCGCTGCCGATGCCAGATGACGACGTACGACCCGATGATCCATATGACGAGCACCAGTAGCGGGGCGAGCGGGAGCAGCGGCCGCAGCCGATCGACCGGCGGGTCGACGCGTTCCTCCAGGCCCTGCCCCCGCACAATCGCCGCCACCCCGTCGATCAGGATGTCGAGCGCCGCGACGGTACTCATGCCGTTGGCATTGACGAGCACCACGATCCCGAGTTGTTCGTCGGGGAAGAGGAGCAGATTGGAGTGAAAGTTGCTGACATCGCCGCTGTGTTCGAGCCTGGCTGCCCCCGCCTGACCGCCGACGAGCCAGCCCATGCCATATGCGCTTGTCGCGCTCACCGGTGCCCCGGCGCTGTGCAGTGTGGCGACTCCCGCCGGCGAGAGTGTTCGGCTGTCGCCATAGGTGCCGCCGTTGAGGTGGGCGATCAGATACTGCGACATATCCTCGGCGGAGGAGATCAGCAAGCCGGCCGGCGTCATCTGGCGCGGGTAGGGCGCCGCGAATGCGACCGGCCGGCCGAACCAGTAGCGATGACCGGCGGCGATGTCGCTGACGGACGGATCGGTGATGGTGGCCGCACTATGGCGCATGTCGAGCGGCGCAAAAATCGCCGACTCGATGTACTGTTCGTATGAACTGCCGGATACCGCCTGAATGATCAGGCCCAGAATGGTGTAGTTCTCGTTGGCATACTCATAGGCCTGGCCGGGCGGGTTGCTGAGTTGTACGCCGGCCAGCCTACGCACACCATCTTCCAGCGCCGTGTCGCTCCGATTGTCATCATCGAACCCTGCCCGCCCGACATCCACCGGCAGCCCGCTGTTCTGGTAGAGCAGGTGGCGCGCCGTGATCCGGGCCGATGCGGCGGCGTCGGCCGTGCGGAACCAGGGCAGGTAGGTGGTGACCGGGGCGTCGAGATCGATCCGGCCGGCCTCAACCAGTTGCATGATCGCCAGGGCGGTGATCGACTTCGAGGTCGAACCGAGGATGAACGGAGTCTGCGGGGTCACGACCCGCCCATCCGGCCCGGCAATGCCGTAGCCCTTGAGATAGACAATCCGGTCGCCGCGCACAACGCCGAGGGCCAGGCCCGGAATGTGCGCAGCCTGCATTCGTGCGTGAATATAGGTATCGATGCGTTCCTGCTCACGCGTTTCGCGGGCAGCATGTACGGTAGCAGCGGATGTTGCCGGGATCGGGCTGCCGAGCAGGCACAGGAAGATCAGCATGATGGCAAGAAGGAAGATACGTTGCGTACGGGGCATCGTGCACCTCACGGTTGGCGAAGCTGCGTGACCATCGTCACGATCGCGGCGGTAGCAGCCTCTGGTTGCTCAAGCTGGATGTTGTGACCGCTCTGCGCGGCGAAGAGTTGCCGGCTCTGCGTCGAGAGTTGGGGCAGTTGCGTCTGCATTGCCTGCCACTCCTGGTCCGCGCCTAATCCGCGCGACAGCACGATCAGCGGGAGATCGCCGAAGGTGCGTACCGCATCTGCCTGCGCCATACTGGCCGACATGGCACCCCCTTCGTCGAGCGTTGTCTGGAGGTGCCGTGGGGTCACCGAGAAGGCGACATAGGCATCCGCGACCTCGGGCGCCAACCCGGATGCGAGATCGAGCGGCCCGGCAAGCAGCCGCACCAGACCGACGCGCGCCGGAAGTGTGGCGATCGACAACCCACTCGGAGGGCCGGCCGCTTGCGGCGCGGGCAGCATTGCCGCCGGCGTGGCCTGGCCCGGGCTCATTGAGTCGATCAACACCACCCCGACGACATCCGCCGGATACATGTGGGTAAAGACGCGCACCGACAGGCCGCCCAGTGAATGCCCGGCCAGCAGATACGGGCCGGGAATAGCCGCACGCTGCAGCAGGGTGTGCAACTCCGTCGCGAACTGCCTGGCATCGCGCGGTAATGGGCCGGGGTCGCTATAGCCCATGCCTGCACGATCATAGGTGCAGACCCGCGTCGTCCTCGCGACCTCCGGCTGCACCCGGCTGTTCCACGACGCCGACCAGTCGCCCCAGCCGGCCTCGATGATGACCGTCGGGCTGCCGGTGCCCATGCAGTTGATATGCAGCCGGTAACCGCCCACGTCGACTAATCGACCGGGTGGGGGGTACGCCCGCGTGTCGGCGGCTTCCGCCGCAGTTTCGTAGCCGACGCCAACCAGTCCAAGGATAACCAGAAGCCCGACCAGCACGACCAGTGTGCGGCCGATCCGGCGCAGCACGCGCCGGCTGCTGTGCCGGCTGGCAGGTGGTGCATGTGTTGTCGTAGGAGTAGAGGTCATGTAATTTCCTTTCATCGTATTGTTTTGCTACCGATCGGGCGATGGGGCACCTGCATCGACGACCTCCTCGAATCAAGTCGAGTGATTTCTGGCCGGCTTACGCTCGACGGCACAGCTACAGGGTCGTGTTGTGGGCCGGAGTGGCGGCCAGCACGAATCGGCATCGGCGCTTGAGCTGTAGGTATGGGTTGCGCCGCCACAGCTCCAGCAGGGTGCCAGTATGCTCTCAATGAGCGGAATACCGAGTAGCGCCGCACCCGCCTGCGCACGCTCGAGGTGCTCAAAGGGTGCCAGGCCAACTCCGCCGTCACTGCGAAATGAGAGCCGACCGACGGGCAGCAGACCCGCTTTGATTATCCCCGCACCCGATGGGCTGTTTTCCGGCGCATGAATGATCCAGAGCCGTTCCACGGTGGATGGTTGTTGCCGCAGAATATGCTGCAAGAGTCGCGGGTAGATGCCGTAGCCCTGCCATGCGGGGAGCGTGGCAAAATCCCACAGGTAGCGCTCGGTTACAGGCAATGCAAAGCGTAGATCCAGTTCGCCGATCGAGGCTTCGCGGGTCGCCATCCAGCCATAGCCGACCGGTGTCTGATCAACGAAGGCAAGATACGGCTGATGGCCGTCGTGCAGCCGCTGATGCACCTCGCTCGGAGCGAGCCGCGTGATGCCGGCAATCAGGTGCGTATCACACGACAGTTCAACACGAAAGCCCGGAAAGAGCGACAAAGCCGGCACGGAATCGCTGCGCCACCAGGTTGCGAGTGCCATAAGAGACTCCTTGATGTGCATGTCAGAGGTATGTATGCCAGACGAGCAATCAGACAGGCGGCTCGGCGGTGTGATCCGGCGGAGAGGAGCGCACGACGGCCACAAGAGTCAGCCCCAGGTCACGCACCTTGTCGATCAGGCCGTAGAGTGCGCTCTGATCGCGCACCGATCCTGCCAGTGTCGTGGCCCCATCGGCTGTGTGGGTGATCGTCAGGCCATCGAACCAGGCCGACCAGCTATCATCGAGGTATTCCTTCACCGTGATCTGGTAGTAAAGAACCCTCATATGTTGATAACCACTTTGCCACGGGAGTGGCCCTGTTCAAGGTAGCGGATCGCGTCTGCAACATCATGTAGTGCGTAGGAGCGATCGATGACCGGGGTTACTTTGCCGGCTTCAATCAGCTCTTTCATAACAATCAGATCCTGCTGGTTTGGTTTTGCCAACAAGTTCCCCATGGTCTGGTTGCCCTTCCGTGCTAGCCAGGGCCCGAGCAGCATCGCCTCGAACATTTGTGACATGGAACCGCCGCTCATGACATACCTGCCTCCCGGACGCAGGGCCCGCTGATAGGCTGCGATGGGTTGGTAGCCATTCGCCGCAAGTATCAGGTCGTAGCGTTCGCTGTTTTGCGTGAAATCCTCCCTGGTGTAATCAATGACATGATTCGCACCGATCGACCGCGCCAGTTCCACATTGCGTGTGCTGCAGACAGCGGTGACTTCGGCACCAAATGCTTTGGCAATCTGCACGGCAAATGTCCC
>CALLZL010000322.1 GCA_937859575.1 uncultured Chloroflexota bacterium | reverse complement strand
CTTCGGGTTCGATTTCATTCAACACATGGCCGATGACCACCAGATCAAATCGGCGTGGCCGGCCGTCGGGCACGGCCCGAATATCAGCCGCTTCCCAACGAATATCACGTAGTAGGGGGGCGGCGGCACGCCGCGCCAGATCGCGCCCGAGTGTAATAAAAGCCGACTCATATTCCTGTGCGACGGCAGATTGCAGCGAAGGCCAGTGCTCGGCGGCGGCCCAGATGGCGGTTCCCGGGCCGCTCCCCATATCGAGCATCGTCATCGGATTCCAGGCAGGGACACGTGCAGCGGCAGCCGCCATCGCTCCCCAGATCTGGGCATAGGTCGCCGGCAATACAAGTGCCGCATAGCCGAGGGCATCGGTTCGGCCGGCAGCCAGCGGGCGTTCGTAGTCATCACGTTCAGCACGGTAGCGCTCACTCAGGCGGCGTGCCGCCTGCTGCCAGCGCTGTGGAGCAACACCCACCAGTTGCTGTTCGATGGCATGCTCAAGTTCAGCCGGGAGGGAAATGATACGTGCCGGGTAGCGGCGTTGGTCGTTCGGCTCAGTCATGGTCATCCAGCTGATGGTGGTGTCGGCAGAATATCAGGCGTTGGGGTGCTTGTTGGACCATTGGTCGCCGCTTCGCTCGACGTTGGCGTGCTCGTCGCCGGTGCCTCCGTAGCTGTAGCGGTGCTGGTCGCAGTCGGTGTTTCGGTCGGCTCGGGGGTTACCGTGCTCGTCGGCGGCTCGGGGGTTGCCGTGCTCGTCGGCGGCTCGGGGGTTGCCGTGCTCGTCGGCGGCTCGGGGGTTGCCGTGCTCGTCGGCGGCAACGCCGTATCGGTAGGTTGTGGCAATGGCGGGGCGGTTGCCGTCGGCGGCACCGGGCGAGTCGCCGTTGGCGGTTCGGGAGTCGCTGTATCGGCCAAGGCCGTGGCGGTTGCCGATGGCGCCAATGTTGCACTTGCCGTTATTGTCGGCGGCAGCGGCGTTGGTAAGGCCGGTGAGGTTGCATCAACAACTGCGCTCGGAGCAGGCAGTGGTGTCAGGCGTGGCGTGAGCGTTGGTGTCCGACTCGAACTACCAAAGATCTGCATGCTTCCGAATAGTGCAATTACCAGAACAATCGCCACACCGGCCAGCAGCGGAGTCACGATCTGCCATGGAATGCCGGCTTGCACCGATCGATCGTGTTCCAGTGCATCATCACCGGTAGCTGATGCCGGGCGCGGGGTCCGGCGGGGCGGCGATGCAGGCGGGCGCGCCGGCTGCGATACTCTGGTAGCCTGGGCAGCCGGATCGGCCGGCATGCGCTGAACCGGCGGCCGGCGTGGCACAACTGCACGTACCGTGGCATCCGGTTCGGCAAGTTGCGCAATCTGCGCCGTACCCGGCAGCGACACCGCATACTGAGCGGCAACCTGACGCAGCGCCGCCACAAACTCCACACCCGTCGGATACCGACTATCAGGGCGCTTGGCGAGGGCGCGGGCCAACACCAGATCAAGCTCCGGCGGCTGATCAATGGCACGAGCGCTCACCGGCGGCGGCGGCGCCTGCACATGCGCCACGATCAGTTGTGGTGTGGCACCCGAGAACGGCACTTCACCCGTGATCACTTCGTAGGCGGCGATACCAAGTGAATAGAGATCACTTCGACCATCGACACGTTGCGCCGATGCTTGTTCGGGCGAAATATATTCCGGCGTCCCCATAAAGATGCCGGTACGCGTCAGCCGATCGCCATCACGCCCCTCAGGAGCCTGCGCAATACCGAAATCTGTCAGGAGCACACGACCATCGACATCGATCAGCATGTTTTGCGGTTTGATATCGCGGTGTACCGCCCCCTGGCGATGGGCATAGTCAAGCGCATCAGCAATCGGCGCAATCAGCGCCACGGCATACCCCAGGCCGAGCGCACCACGCTCACGCAGAATGGCGTGCAGTGTCCGGCCATGGATAAACTCCATGGCAATATAGTGCAGGCCATTCGCCTCGCCGACATCATAGACGGTGACGATCGCCGGATGCCGCAAATTGGCTGCCGTCACCGCTTCACGTTCGAAGCGGCGGGCAAACTCAGGATCCACCGCGAGTTGCGGCGCCAGCACCTTGAGGGCAACTGTGCGCCGTAACGACGGATCAGTGGCACGATACACCCGTGCCATACCGCCACGCCCGATCTCGGCATCGATCCGGTAGCGCCCTAGTTGCTGGCCGATCAGGTGGGTCATGTATGGTATAATTCCTTACAAATCGCAGCGATTGTACCATACCGTGCGGCGGATTCATAGCGATTCCGCTGATACAAGTTTCGGGAGGTAGCGCACATGCCGTCGGGCTCCGCACCACTCCTGATTATCCGGCGCCAAGACACCGCCGCCACCGAGATCGAGTGGACCGGTGATGTTCTGACGATCGGGCGCGATAGCGCGAACGACATTATTATTGATCATCCGCTCGCATCGCGCCGCCATGCTCGGCTTGAACGTGATGAGAACGGCTATTATGTTCGCGATCTCGAAAGCACCAACGGCACGGTTGTCAACACCGACCGGATCGAAGGTGTGTGCCAACTGCACAACCAGGATCGGATCTGGGTGGCTGACGCCGAGATCATCTTCAACGACCCGGAAGCGACCCAGAAAGGCACCCTACCACTCGAAATCCTGAAGCGTGTTCGGCAAGCCGATGAAGCACTACGCATCGACAGCCGCGCCAAAGAGGTCTATGTTGCCGGCAGGTTGCTCGACCCACCATTGACCGTCAAGGAGTTTCAGCTCCTCGAACTGCTCTACAACTATAAAGGCCAGGTTATCAGCAAAGACGAAATCGCCCGTGGGGTCTGGGATTATGAGGTGTATGATTATAACGCAATCGATGCACTGATTTACCGCCTGCGCCAGCGGGTCGAAACCGACCCCGCCAACCCGCGCTTCGTTGTGACTGTGCGTGGCTTTGGCTACAAACTGATTGCACACCCCGAAACCGATGGCCGATGATTCCCGGTGCGGCCGGCCGACATAGTACGGCATGGTCGTACCCACAACCGGTTGAATGAAAGCAGCTATGGTACACCGACAGACAATCGTTCCAGCGGCTCGGTTGCGCGGTATCATCGAGGTTCCGGGCGACAAATCGATCTCGCATCGTGCCGTACTGCTCAATGCACTGGCAGCCGGCACCCCCCAGAACAGCCACTTCCTCGCCGGTGCGGATTGTCTTTCTACCATTGCCTGTATGCAGGCGCTTGGCGTTTCGATTACGCAGCATGGCGAGCATGTGCGCGTTGTGGGGCATGGCCTGCGTGGCCTACACGAAGCCGGCGATATTCTCGATTGCGGCAATTCCGGCACAACTCTGCGGCTACTGGCAGGCATCCTGACCGGACAGATCGGGCGATTCAGTGTCCTGACCGGCGATGGATCACTACGTTCGCGGCCACAGCGCCGTATTGTCGAGCCACTACGGGCGCTTGGCGCGCAGATCGACGGCCGCGACAATGGTGATCGTGCGCCACTTGCCATCCGTGGCGCGCAACTCAACGAAGCAGCGTATACACTACCGATCGCCTCGGCACAGGTGAAGAGCGCACTATTGCTGGCAGCACTCAGCAGCGGGGTAGCGATCACCCTCGACGGCCGGACTGATGGGCGTGATCATACCGAGCGCATGCTGATCGCAATGGGGGTACCGCTCACCAACGATGGCGGTACGATCCGGCTTGAACCGCCGGGCGCTGACCTGCAACCACTTTCGTTGCGCGTGCCGGGCGACCCTTCATCAGCGACGTTCTGGTGGGTTGCAGCCGCCATCCACCCTGATGCCGAACTGACGACCACTGGTGTCGGCCTGAACCCCAGCCGTAGTGGGGCACTTGATACCTTGCGCATGATGGGCGCTGATCTTGAGATCAGGAACCAACGCCTTGAAGGAAGCGAACCGGTCGCCGATGTCACCGTACGCTCGTCGCAATTGCGCGGAGTGGTGATTGAAGGTGCGATTATCCCACGCCTGATCGACGAACTGCCAGTGCTGGCGGTTGCTGCAGCGTGCGCCGCCGGCGATACCCTGATTCGCGATGCCCAGGAATTGCGTGCCAAAGAGACCGACCGGATCACGACCGTGACCGACGGCTTGCAGGCACTGGGGGTTGAGGTCGAGCCGACCGCCGACGGCATGGGAATCAGCGGAGGCCGGCGGATGCATGGTGTGCCGCTTTCAAGTCATGGCGATCATCGATTAGCCATGGCCTGGGCAATTGCCGGATTGGTTGCCGAAGGCTATACCTCGATCGACGATGCTGCCGCAGTTGATGTATCATATCCTGGTTTCTGGGAGACGATCACCCGAATCACGGCAGACAACTGAGCCTACCATAGCTATGTGCGGCGGAGGCTGGATCGCGATCGCACCGCCAACCGCGATGAAAAAGAGGACGGCAGGAAGATGACAGACGCTTATACACACCGGATCGAGATCTTCACCGCCAGCCTGCACCTCGTCGGTGATTACGATATGCCGGTATACCGGCGTGTCAGTGATGCCTTCAATGGCGAGCAGCGCCGCTACATTCCGCTCCGCAACGGATCAATCGCACCACTCCAGCACACGCAGCAGGCCCAGCAGGTGCCGCTGCTGTTGCTCGATCGCACCGAGGCACTGCTGATTGCTTCGATTGTCGAAGCTCCGCCGCCGGGCGATTATGCCCGTCAGGAGCAGATCCGTGGCGTGGTTCCGATCACTGCAATGTTCTTCACCGAAACGTTCGTTGTGCGCGGAACCTTCCACCGCCGGCCGAACCACACCTTGATCGAAGCCTTTGAGCGTTTCGATGAAGATTTTCTGCCACTCAACAATGTGCAGGTCTATGCGCTCAACAGTGCATTTCATCCGATCGCCCGTGAGTTTGCCGCTCTGGCACGTTCGCGAATCGTGGCGCTTTATCACCTGCCTGACGGCAACCATACCGAACCGGCAGGTGCCGATCCCCAGCCCTCTGCCGATACCGATACTGAATGAAAGGAACGGATCGCGTGAAAATACTCGTTACCGGCGGCGCCGGATACATCGGTAGTATCGTCTCAGCCGAGCTCCTCGCCGCAGGGCACGAGGTCGTCGTTGTCGATAGCCTCTACCAGGGCCATCGTGAGGCCGTGCCGCCGGGCGCGGCCTTTTTCGAGGCCGATCTGTGTGATGCAGCACGGGTTGCCGAACTCTTTACCCAGCATCGTGGCTTCGACGGTATCATGCATTTCGCCTCGTATACGCTGGTCGGCGAGAGCATGGAAAAGCCACTGAAATATCTGCGCGACAACCTGGTTGCCGGGGCGAATCTGCTCGAACAGGCCGTCGAACATGGCGTGCGCCGCTTTATTCTTTCGTCAACCGCCAACCTCTTCGATGATCCCGAACGCATCCCGATCGAACCGGATGAACGGATTGTGCCCGGTTCGCCGTATGGCGAGTCGAAATACTTCCTTGAGCGCATGCTCTACTGGTTCGAACGGATCTATGGCCTGAAGTATGCCTGCCTGCGCTATTTCAACGCCTCGGGTGATACACCTGGGCGCGGCGAACATCACGATCCCGAACTGCATATCATCCCGATTGTGTTGCAGGTAGCACTTGGTCAACGCGAGAAAGTGACGATCTTCGGCAATGATTACCCGACCAAAGATGGCACATGTGTCCGCGATTACATCCATGTGCTCGATCTGGCACAGGCGCATATGCTGGCGTTCGAGGCTCTCGACCGACTCGGCAGCCGCACGTACAACCTCGGCAATGGCAATGGCTTTACCATCCTTGAGTTGATCGAAACCGCCCGCCGCGTCACCGGGCGCGATATTCCTTACGATATCGGCCCACGCCGCCCGGGCGATCCGGCGATTCTGATCGCTTCATCCGAGAAGATCCGCCGTGAGCTCGGGTGGCAACCAAAATACACCAGTCTCGAAGAGATCGTCAAAACCGCATGGGAATGGCATAGCTCACATCCACACGGCTATACACCCTGACGATCACGAGCGCCGTGCGGCCTTCGCACGGCGCTCGCAACCGGCTATTTGGCATTCCTCTCTTCCCATCCCACCACAGGCGAAGCCCGGATCAGAAGCTTCGTTACCCAAGCGGCGGCCTCTGCCGCCCAATACCGGTTGCCTGCTGGAAGGCATAGGCGAGTTGCAACACGCCGAGTTCATTCTGATGGCGACCAACAATCTGAATGCCGACGGGTAAGCCCTCGGCGGTAAAGCCGGCCGGTACCGAGATCGCCGGCAGGCCAGTTATCGAGATGTAGTAGCAAGATCTCATCCAATCGATATAAGTCTCCATCGGTGTACCGGCGATCTCGGTGATATACGGTTGCTGAATATCAAACGGCGGCACCTGGGTAACCGCCAGCACCAGGAATTCATACTGCTCCATAAACTCACGCACCCGATGGTAGAGTGCCGTACGCAGCCGTTCGGCGCGCCCGATCTGCGGGCCGGTCAGCGCACGCCCCTGCTCAACATTCCAGATCACAGTATCTTTGATCTGATCACGGTGGTGATCGAGCAGTTCACCATAGCCGAGCTCGAATCCCATGGCACGCAGTATCTTGAAGGCCTCATCGGCACCGCTGAAATCGGGGGCAGTATCGGCGATGTCGCAGCCAAGTGCCGCGAATGTGGCACGCCGGGTTGCCAGTACGGCGGCAATCTGTGGATCGAGCGGGAAGCTGCCGCCCAGATCGGGGCACCAGGCGATCCGGGTACCGCGCATGTCGCGTTCGAGTGGTGCGGCGAACTGCGCCCCCGATTCGCGGATCGCGATCGGTGCGCGCGGATCCGGGCCGGCCAGAACACTCAACAGCAGAGCCGCATCCTCGACATTCCGCGCCATTGGCCCTTCGACCGAGAGTGTCTGCCAGGCGGCGCGATCCGAGATCTCGGCCACGCGCCCCGGAGCCGGCCGCAAACCCACCACATTACAGAACGCTGCCGGGTTACGCAGCGATCCACCCGAATCACTGCCGTCGGCCAGCGGGATCATACCGCAAGCCAGCGCCACCGCTGCACCGCCGCTGCTTCCGCCACATGTCTTCGTCGGATCATACGGGTTGCGTGTTGCGCCAAACAGCGTGTTGAACGTCTGTGAGCCGGCACCAAACTCGGGGGTATTGGTTTTACCAATCGTGATCGCCCCGGCCGCACGCATCCGTTCGATAATCAGCGCGTCACGATCCGGAACAAAATCACGATAAATCGGCGAACCAAAGGTGGTGCGGATTCCTCTGGTCGGTACCAGATCTTTATGCGCAATCGGCAGGCCGTGCAATGCACCGGGCGGCACACCGCGCGCCAGTGCCGCATCGGCCGCCTGTGCCTGCTCGTATGCCGTCTCGAGCGTCAGTGTAACAATCGCATTCACCTGTGGATTCAGCTGTGCAATACGCGCCTCGCAGGCGGCCAGCAGCTCGACTGCCGAGATCTGCTTGCTGCGCAGCATCTGTTGCAGGTTCACCGCCGACGCATACCAGAGTTCGTCGTTGTGCATCGAGGTCCTCACATCTACCCCCTCGCGGCAGCCAGCAGAGAAGGGGGCTAGGGTGTTATCACGGTCTGCCGTAAGCCATGGCGCACCCTGATAACGCCGGATTATTCCTGAGCAAAGCGGTCGTCGCTTCCGATAATCGCCTGTATCACCCTTCCGATCATCGGCAGACCCGGTTCGCGCCGAATGGTTGTGGCATACCAGGCCTGATGATCGGCAGGCGAGTGAAAGATCGGGCAATAGTTGCGCGATGTCCAGAGTTGCATAAACTCGGTGCGCGATAGGGTTCGGTTACCAGGAAACAGCTCGGCCTGGCCATCGCCATTGCGATCAACATCATTGAAGGCCAGATCGAATGCACCAAGCGCCGGCCATTGCGCATCGAGCAAGTAATACTCTTCGTGCAAAGTTCCGGCAGCATCGTGGAATGGTTCGCTATAGCCCACCAGAACCGTGGCATGCTGGCCGAAGATACGCAGCCGGCCAAGTTGAAATGCCGGATAGATATCAACAATCGTCGGAACACCGCGATCGATCAGATCACGCAGCACCGCCTCGGCATTGGTATGCGACAGATTGCCGAAGTGTGCACCATAGCCACGCCGCCGCAACTGGCTGGCCTTGAGGAAGGGCAGAGTACCGCCGAGCCGCGGCTGGAAGAAGAGCCCTGCTTCACGAATAAACTCCTCTTTGCGGTAGCGCGGTGCACCATTGAGCAAGTTGAGCGCATTGGCGATCGACGTAAAGCTACATTCGTTGAAACCCTGCCCGCTCACCGGCCATGCCAGCGGCGAAGCACTGGCCACGACCGAACGCACATAGGAAGGAAACACTGCATTCATACATTTCCTCGCTATAATACCTTGACCTGTGTCAGATCGACACGCCGCCAGGCGCGCCAGATCAGCAGGCTTTCAATCGGGCTGATCAGCACGAACGACATCCAGACCAGTGCCAGGCTCTGGGGGAAGATCTGCATGGCCAGGTAAGCCAGAACCACCACCAGCCACATGGCAATGCTCGAAATAATCATTGGCGTGCGTGTATCCCCAATGCCGCGCAGCGCACCACCATAAGCAAAGGTAATCGCCCACAGGATCTGCGTCAATGCCACCATCCGGATCGCCCCTGCACCGACTGCTATCAGATCCGGATCGCTACTGAAGATCTGCATGAACTGTGTCGCAAAGATCAAAAAAGCTAAGCCGAGCGCCCCCATCCAGATACTTGCCCAACGGGCCGAGATCACGGCGACAGCACGCGCTTCATCAAGCGCGCGCGCTCCGATTGCCTGCCCCACCAGCGATGTTGTGGCAATTGCAAAGCCGAACCCAGGGAGAAATGAAATTGATAACACATTCAGAACAACCCGATGTGCCGCCAGCGCAACCGTACCAAGTGTCGCAACGATTGGCGTCAGCACGGCAAGTGCAGTGACGATCAGGATCTCTTCGAGGGCTGCCGGAAAGCCGATCCCGGCAATCTTGCGCCCAACCAGCAGATCCGGTCGCCAGCCGCGGCCGGCCGAAAGCCGCACCCCATTGCGCCCATACCAGAGCACCCAGATCAGCAGGATGGCCCCCAGCAGACGTGAGCCGAAGGTTCCCCAGGCGCTGCCAGCCGCACCGAGCGCCGGCATAAAGAGCTCGCCATAGATCAGCCCATACGAAAGGATAATATTGAAAATGTTCGCCAGGCCAGTGATCAGCATTGGCGTGCGGCTATCACCAACACCCCGCAGAACCCCGCCAAGCAGTGTCATGATCGTCAGGGTCGTGATGGTTCCAAGTGTGATCTGCAGGTATTCGACCCCAATAATCATGACATCCGGTTCGAGCCCAAGCACACCGATCACTGGTGCACTGACGAAATAGCCGGCAATCGTGATCGGAATACCAATCAGGATCGCCCAGATGAGCGACTGACGTGCAATGCGATTGGCGGCTGCAAGATTCCCGGCACCAAAGGCCTGTGCCACCAGCACCGCAGCACCGACCGATAGCGCGCTCAGCCCGGCAATCAAGACAAACACCACCTGCAATGCTGCCCCGACACCGGCCAGTGCGACAGCACCGAGCCCGGCTACCAGGATGGTGTCAACGATCCCTAGCAGTGTCTGCAAAAGATTTTCGCCAATGACCGGCGCAGCCAGCCCGAGTACCCTTCGCCGCAGGACACGCGGCCCGGCCGGTAGAGCTGCCGCAGCTACCCCCGTCTCTGTGGTCGTCACATAGGCCTCACATGATTGAACGCATGCCCCATCATACCATTATCTCTTTCGTGGGATCACGATCACACGCTGCCAGACAGGGCGTATGCGGTCTCTCTAGCCGCGCCCCCGCGCCTGGCTGGCATCCTGAGCCGCTGTGCGGCGAAGGGTCGCTCCGGGGGAAGGAGCCAACCCGGCGTCGCTGCCCGCTGCGCACCGCCTGCACTCAGCCTGATATCTGACCGCCACGTACATCCAAACGAAATCCTTTATAATCAAGAAGAGGCAACCTGAGAAGTAGTCACGAGGATCCTATGACAATCCCACCGCCGAATATTGCCCCTCGGCCGGACAATCGCTTCGATCAGGCCCGGGCGATAACACTGCGCTGGTTGATCAGTACGCTTGCCATCTTCGCTGCGATCTATCTGGTGCCGGGAATCTATTTCACCGGCCCGGGCTGGCAGATCGGCATCATTGCGCTGCTCTTCGGCCTGATCAACGCCCTGTTACGCCCGATTCTGACATTACTCACCTGCCCGCTGGTTGTGCTGACACTCGGGCTCTTCGGGCTGGTGATCAATGCGCTGCTGCTGCTGCTCACCGCTCAGATCGCTGCCGCCGCCGGAGTCCAGCTGACAATCGACGGTTTCTGGCCGGCGTTCTTCGGTGGCCTGGTGATCTCGCTTGTCTCGCTCTTGCTTGGTGTGTTGGCCGGCGAAGTGCCACTGCGGGTTTACGTTCGCGATCAAGAGTGATCGGCGCCGCGCAGATTCCGGCAGCGGCGTGATCGAACAAGCCTGCCCTGCATATTCGCACTATAGCCAGGTGCAAAACGATTGATCATTGGGATCGCGCGCAAGATGCGGATGGCTCAAGATTGCTGCACCTGGCTATAGAAGCAGAACCGGCTGCCTTGCGGCAGCCGGTGGGGGCAAATGAGGAATAGTGACGCGGCTGAGGTCAGGAGTGCCCTGCGATGGGCTCGTGCGACGGCCGCCGCTATCGTCGCATGCTCTGATTAACAGTATAACGACAAGTTGTGAAGAAAAGTTGCACACCGAATGAGGCGTTACTAAGAGGAACCTGAGCCGCAGATGAGAAGAGATGGTATCCCCGAGGAATCGCTGATCGATGAGCTGATCGCCGCCATACGCGGTGATGTCGCCGGAGATCCGGTGTCGCGTGCCCTCTATGCAACCGATGCCAGCATCTATCAGGCAGCGCCACTGGCCGTCGTGCTCCCACGTGATGCTGCCGATATTGCTGCCGTCGTGCGTATTGCACGTCGGCGGCGGGTGCCGCTCATCATGCGCGGTGGCGGTACCAGCCTTGCCGGCCAGGTTGTCGGCCGAGCTATCCAACTCGACACCTCGAAGTATATGCGGCGCATACTCGAGATCGACCCGGCCGGCCAATGGGTAAGGGTTGAGCCGGGCATCGTACTTGACGAACTGAATGCACAGCTTGCGCCATACGGCCGCATGTTCGCCCCGGATGTTTCACCCTCCAACCGTGCCACCATCGGCGGCATGATCGGCAACAACAGCTCGGGCATGTATTCGGTCGTCTATGGCAAGACCATCGACCATGTCATCGACCTTGATGTGATGCTGGCCGACGGCAGTATCGCTACGTTTGGCCCGCTCGATGCAGCCGAGCTTCAGGCCAGGCTCACAGCCGACACACACGAGGGGCGGGTGTATCGCACGGCCCATCGGCTGGCTCGTGAACATGCCGCCGAGATCACCGCCCGCTATCCACGGGTCTTGCGGCGGGGTGGCGGCTATAATCTCGACACACTGGTTCCTGCCGCCCAGGCATTCATACCGCGCCCTTCGTCGGCACCGGCTACAGCGGCCGAACCTTCGCCACCGGCATTCAACCTGGCACCGTTGATTGTCGGTTCCGAAGGTACGCTGGCCCAGGTCCCGGCAGCCAGAGTACGCCTGGTGCCCCGCCCGGCACAGACGGCCATCGCCATCCTTGGGTTTGCCAGCCTCGACGCTGCGCTGGATGCGGTGGTTCCCTGCCTCGAAACCCGCCCGGCCGCAGTTGAACTGATGGATGACATCCTGTTAGATCTGACACGCCGTTCGCGTGAGTATAGCCAGTATCTGGCGAGTTTCGTGCACGAAGAGCCGGCCGCCCTGTTGCAGGTTGAGTTTTTTGGTGCCGATGAAGCCGAGGTACGGGCAAAGATCGATGATCTTGAGCGCCACATTCACGAGCATCACCATATCGAGTGTAGCTTCACTCGCGCCATAACGGCACGCGAGCGCCGCCATGTACTCATGGTTCGCAAGGCGGGCCTGCCGCTGCTGCAATCGCTCTCGCCCGATTTGAAGCCCGAGACGTTTGTCGAAGATTCTGCGGTTCCGCCCGAGCGGCTGGGTGCCTATATTCGCGCCTTCCGTGAGATCTGCCGGCAGCATGGCGTCCGCGTGGCATTCTATGGCCATGCCAGTGTCGGGCTCATGCATGCCCGGCCACTACTGAACCTGAAAGATCCGGCTGATGTACGCACCATGCGCGCCATTGCCGAAGCGATCAAAGATCTAGTGATCGAATATGGCGGCGCACTCTCGGGTGAGCATGGCGACGGTATGCTGCGTGCCGAATTCAACCGCGAACTGTTCGGCGATACGCTCTACGAAGCATTCCGCGAACTGAAGCGCACCTTCGATCCGCTCGGGCTACTGAATCCGGGCAAAATCGTCGATGCACCGCCAATGGATACCAATCTGCGCTATGGTACGGGGTATCGCCGCACGATTCCGCTCGAACCACACTTCCACTACCGCGATAGCGGCGGTATCGTCGGTGCCGTCGAACTGTGCAACGGCAACGGCCTATGCCGCAAAATCAGCGGCGGCACAATGTGCCCAAGCTATATGGTGACACGCGATGAAGAACATTCGACACGTGGCCGTGCCAATGCACTGCGCATGGTGTTCGCCGGCGAACTACCGGCCACTGCACTGACCAGCCGGCGCATGCACGAGATCATGGATCTGTGTATTGAATGCAAGGGATGTAGCGGCGAATGCCCGTCGCGCGTCAACATGACGCGCCTCAAATCCGAGTGGCTGGCCCACACCTATCGCAGGAGCGGTGTTCCTCTGCGGGCGCGGATCTTCGGCAATATTCGCCGGATCAACCAGATCGGCAGCCGGGTTGCACCACTGCTCAACTGGCTGTTGCGCATGTCGGGGGTTGGCCGGATCAACGAAATGCTGTTTGGGATCACCCGCCACCGGCGGCTGCCACCCTTTGCCGGCGAACCGCTCCACACATGGTTTGCCCGTCGCCCGGCAGCGGCAGATCCACCGCCGGAGCAGAGTGTTGTATTGTTCCCCGACACCTTCGCCGATTACAACGATCCACAGATCGGGCGGGCTGCGGTGAAACTGCTTGAATCCGCCGGATACCGCGTCATTCTGCCCGAGCGGCGTGTCTGCTGTGGCCGGCCGTTGATCTCGAAGGGGTTGCTGAGCGAGGCACGCACCCTGATGCTGCAGCAACTTGATGCACTGGCCCCATACGCCGCCGCTGGGTTGCCCATCATCGGGCTGGAGCCAAGCTGTATCCTGACCTTCCGCGATGAACTTGGCGATCTGATCGACGATCCACGGGTGGCACAACTGGCAGCGCAGAGCGTACTGATCGACGAATTCCTCGACCGCGAACTCACGGCCGGCCGTGCCGCGTTGCCGTTCCGGTCTCCCGGGCCACGCCAGTTCTTGCTCCACGGCCACTGCCATCAGAAGGCGCTGATCGGCTCGCACCATGCACTGGCGTTGCTCCAGCGTATTCCACAGGCAACCGTTCGAGAAGTCGACTCAGGCTGCTGTGGTATGGCCGGTTCTTTTGGCTACGAAGCCGAGCACTACCTGATCTCGCAGAAGATCGGCGAGCGGATGCTGTTTCCGGCAGTACGCTCATTGCCCGCCGACGCCGAAGTTGTTGCTATGGGTACCAGTTGCCGCCACCAGATTGCCGATGGCACCGGCCGTCAGGCCCGCCATCTGGTCGAGATCCTCGCTGCATGTCTCTGATACACTGGCGGGCATGAACCCACCACCAGGTACAACACCGGCAGTAGCATGCCGCTGATTCGAAACACCCAGTGGCGCAAAGACACCTCGGTGTCTTTGCGCCATCGCGTCAGAACAGCCGGCGACCCAGGTTAGGGGTCGGAGCCGGCTCGGGGGCCGGCGGGGCCGGTTGTACCGGCTGGACCGGGATCGCATTCGGCGAACCGGTTGCCATCTGGTTCAGCAGCAGGGTCAGGTTGGTATTCGGATCGATAAACCAGAGGTTGCCGCCCTTGAGCATCTCGACAAACAGTTCGCGCTGGCGCAATTCGAACAGTTCGGGATTTTCGCGCCAGTAGCGGCCCTGGATGGCACGAACCTGCGCATCACGATTAGCCGCTTCGAGTGCGGCATCCGTCCGACCGCGCTCGGTCGTCAGTGCTACTTTCGCCTCCTGTTCGGCCTGGAAGAGGTTATTGGCTTGCTGCGCTTCGATCTGCTGGCGGCGGCGTTCTTCCGTCTCGATCTGGACTTCGAGGTTGGCTTTCTCAGACAACAAGCGTGCGTATTCGTCGGTGACGACGATGTCGAGCACCTTCACAGCTTCAAGACGCACAAAGAGCTGATCGACCGGGCTGGGTCGGCCATCACCGGCAGTGGTAAGCAACTGTGTGATGCGGTTGCTGAGCGACCCGCGATCGGCAAGTACCTGATCGAGCGTATACTGCGTACTGGCGCTCTTGAGCGCATCGCTGATAAACCCGTCGAGGAAGGCATGCAGGTCTTCGTCATACACGCCAATCTGGCCATATGATGCCGTCAGCGCAGCCGGTGCCGGATTACGTATGTAATCGACCTGGATCGCAATATCGTACAGCTGCTTGTCGCTACTGGCGACATTCTGCGTGACTTCGCGGGTCTGGCGGCGCACATTGACGATTTCGACACGTGTGAATGGGGCAAACGGCTGGAAGAAGATGCCCGGTTCCTGAATACCTGTTACCGCACCCTGCGTGATGATGATCCCGCGCTGGCCTTCATCAACCTGCGCAAAACGTGCAGTTGATGCACCAATACCGATGATGATCAGAACTACAAATACGACGGTCAGTGCTCTGGCTGGAATGCGCATAGTCGATCCTCCTTGTGATGCTGGCCGATTACTTCGCCCACGCTGCGACATATACCCTCCGACGATTGTGTCTTGCAACGGGCTTTCGCACGTCGCAACCTTTGTGTACGGGCCGGCGTCCTACTGCGGTAGGCATCGTGCCGAATGCAGTAGATGCCATCGCCATAGTACCACTCTTCTATAACGAAACACGGATCGCCTGTTTTCCAATGGCGATCACCTTTTACCGCTCGGCATGCTTGGTGCTCGTATCGGGCGATACTGTACCAGAACAGCATACGCACAATGAACAAGTAAGGATCGTACATGCGACTGATCTTATATCTCGGTAAGGGGGGTGTCGGCAAAACCACCACGGCCGCAGCGACTGCCGTACGGGCTGCCGAACTCGGCCACCGCACCCTGGTTGTCAGCACTGATGTTGCGCATAGCCTGGCCGACGCGCTTGATCATCCGCTTGGCGCACTACCCACGCAACTATCGGATCGGCTGTGGGGCCAGGAGATCAATGTGCTTGATGAAGTGCGACAGCACTGGGGTGAGCTACGCAGCTATCTGGCCGGCCTGCTGAAACGCCGTGGCGTCGATGATGTCGCCTCCGAAGAACTCGCCATCATCCCCGGCATGGAAGAGGTGGTCAGCCTGTTGCATATTCGCC
This sequence comes from uncultured Chloroflexota bacterium, assembly GCA_937859575.1. Classification (GTDB taxonomy): domain Bacteria; phylum Chloroflexota; class Chloroflexia; order Chloroflexales; family Roseiflexaceae; genus CALLZL01. The sequence goes on along the minus strand of CALLZL010000322.1, from coordinate 1,449 downwards.
GTCAGGCACGCGACGGCAACTTCGACGCCGTGATCGTTGATGCGGCACCCACCGGCGAGACGATCCGGCTGCTGACGATGCCCGAAACGTTTCAGTGGTATGCTGCGCGCATTATGGATTGGGATCCAGGCACCAAGAGCATCGCCAAACCGCTGGTACGTGCGCTTGTGCCGGCCACCAATGCTTTCGAAACGCTGGATCGGCTGACAAAGGGGGTTGAGGCATTACGCACAACCCTGATCGACCCGGATGTCAGCTCGTATCGATTGGTCGTCAATGCTGAACGCATGGTTATCAAGGAAGCACAGCGGGCTGCGACCTACCTGGCCCTCTTCGGCTATCCGGTCGATGGCGTGGTGCTCAACCGCCTGCTGCCGCACCATGCCGTCGAGGGGGATTTCATGCACCGGCTATACGAAATGCAACTGGCCTATCGCGCCCAGATCCACGATATCTTCGCACCACTACCGATCTGGGAAGCGCCCCACTACCCACGCGATATTAAAGGCCTCGACGACCTGGTACAGGTCGGCCGGGCGCTCTTCGGCGATCACGATCCAACGCAGGTCTTCTTCCGTGGTTCAACACAGGAGATCATCAAGGAAGGGGAAGAATACCTCATGCGGCTGCCGCTTCCCCATGTCGAGATCGGCAAGGTGGCGATCACCAAGCGCGGCGATGAGCTCTTCATTGCGATCGGGAACTTCAAACGCGATATGATCCTGCCGCTGACACTCGCCGAACGCCCGGCAACCCGCGCTGTCTTCCGCGATGGTGTGCTTGAAGTGCGCTTCGGCACCCCCGAACCGGTCGAACCATAACTCGAGATCCGGCGTTTCGATCGCCTCATGCAGTATTTCGGCATGATGTGATGCGACACCATACGCGGCAATGGAACCCCGAGTTCCCTAACGGGTGAGCGGCAATTGTTAGGGAACTCAAGTGCTATGCAGAGGATGCAGATGACACATATGACCCGAGCGGTTAACAAACCGGCAGTGGTGCGTGACGGCATACTGCATCTGCGTGGCGCACCCACCGAGCAGCCGATTGCCGTCGGCTCAGCGGCCTGGTATGCCTGGCTCGAAACCGCTACCGGCTTTAGTTATGAAGGGAGCAGTGGGCATTTTGGCGCTCGTCGCGAGCGCTTCCAACGTGGCGGCTGGTACGGGACGGCCCCCGCCCCCTCGCGTGCCGGGCGGCGGCGGGGCCGCCCTGGGGGGCGGGGGGGGGGGGGCAATGGGGGGGGGGGGACATTGGGGGGCGCTTTGCGCGGCCCGCCCCAACAATGATTTCGATTCGATCGCCCCGGTCGCCGACGGCTGGGCCTCGGCCGGCAATGAGAGCATCGTCCTTTCGGCCTCGCCCGAACTCGACTTCGCAGGCGACCGGCGGGCCGCGCGGGCGCGCGCCGGCAGTTGCCCCGCGGGTGCCTGGGCGGCAGCTTCC